>NZ_CAMZMX010000027.1:0-67923 GCF_947311875.1 Pseudomonas sp. PARCl1 | reverse complement strand
TGCTTCTTCAGCCTGACGAGAATAACTTCTCCCGCCAGGCCAGTCACAACATACAAGGAGCGAGCGCAGCTCGCGATGCGCCGCGCGGGCGGCGCTCGCTCTAACAGGCGCTGCATACCTTGTGGCAAACACCTGTCAGCCCTGATGCGCACCCCGTGGCCGGCTCGCCGGCGATTGGGCAGCAAAGCTGTCCCGGCCATGGCAAGATCAGCACTGGCCCTGACCGCGACCTCCCCCATGCCGTTGCCGCTGATCTACCACGAAGACTACAGCCCGGAGTTCCCTGCCGAGCACCGCTTCCCGATGGACAAGTTCCGCCTGCGGGAGGGTAAGATATGCATTGATTGATTTCAGAGTCTTCCACCATGCCCATCGCAGTGCCCTATTCACGCTTTTCAAGCCAACGCCAAAGCTACGGCAGCAGCTTTCATCGTCAAGAAACCCTGATCGTCAATTGGCTTGCCCGCCACCCCGAGTACACCCGGTATGAGCGGAAATTCGAGGATCTGGGTGTAAGCGGCTCCAGCGGCAAGCACATTGAGGCGGGTGCTCTGGGCGAGTTGCTGGCAGCAATTGAAGACGGCCATTTCCCTGCTGGCACTGTGATACTGGTAGAAGCTATGGATCGCTTCAGTCGGCTCGAACCGATGGACACGCTCAACCACCTTCGCACCATCGTGAAGGCAGGGATTGACCTTGTGACCTTGGACGATGGCCAGCGGTACGACGCAAAGTCCCTGAAGGGAAACAGCCTGCTTTACCTAGCCATGAAGGCACAGGCAGCACACGAGTTTGCCGTTCGGCTGTCCGACTTCACCGTCGGGTCCTACGAGAAGCGCGCAATTAAGGCCAAGCTCCGCGAGTCGATCAAACGCCGCAACCCGTTCTGGCTCACCAGCGAAGGCGAGTTAAAGGAAGTCGAAGCCGCCGCCCTGGAGCAGGTTTTCACAGCCTTTACTAACGGGGCGCCCTTGCGTGCCCTGGCGATCCAGTACGCCCAATACTTCGGCAACCGCCAGAGCCTCAAGCACGCCTTGCGAAACCCTGCGGCCATCGGGCATTGGCAACGCACGGTCACTGTCGAAGTGGACGGGAAGAAAAAGCGGGTGGATGGTGAACTGATTAAGGGCGTATTCAAGCCCGCCGTCTCTGACGAACTGTTCTTCCAAGTACAAAAGATGCTGGACGACCTAGCCGATCAACCGGTTACGGTCGCCCGTAAATTCCCCCTGGCTGGGCTACTGCAATGTGGTGACTGCGGGGCCAACATGGTGCTACTCCGCCAGAACTCCAGGCAGCAGACCGATACCGTTCGCTGTTATCGCCGGATGCAGAGCAGCGACAAGTGTACCAATCAGAAGACGATTCCCGTGCCAGTAGTGGCTTGGTTCTACGAAGCAACCCGCAAGCCTCACGCGTTCAAGGCTTATCAACGCACCAAGCTGCCAGAGAATAAGCGCCAACGGATCAAGCTTGAAGGCCAGATTGACCAGTTGAAGCAGCAGCAGGCGAGGCTACGGCAACTGGTGCTGCTGGATGATGGCGATAAGGATGCTCTGGCGGACTACAGCAAGCTGGTGAATGAGAGAAAGACGCTTGAGCAAGAGCTAGCCGCCCTACCCGTCGTAGCAGATACCGCAACAGTTGGTATGGTCGAATTCTATGGCTTTTTACAGTCTGATCCCTTCGCAGTCTCGAACCTGCTACAACAGGACGGCTATCGCATCGTGTGCCATAGCGATGGGGTGCTGGCCGTTAATAAACTCGCCAGTGACGAGCCAGCGCTTCTAGCCATTAGCTATGAGGGTTATTCTCGTAAATACAAAATGTGGCGGGTCGCGGTCCCCGAGGGCAGCGATATCTTTGTAGATCGTCACGCCACTCAGCAGTTTCCGCATCACACCGTAATCACCACTCCCCAGCAGTGGAAGGAGCATATAGGAGATAGCTAGCCTCCATCTCCAATGCCTATCCGGCCCGCAAGCTTCCCTCCTTGCGGGCGGCAGCTATCGACCGGCCATCAGATTAATAGATAAAATAGTTGCATTACTGACTGAATTATGCTTTACATTTCAAGCATTCCATGTTAAGGTATCTCTCTCAGTGGGAATTCCCACTCGACCCTCTAGCTACAACCCCCCATACCCCCTGCTAATACGACGACCGGAACGGAAAGGCCGTGTCTGCGTATTCTCTTGCCTGTTACCGATCCAGGGCAGCATGATCGGCACGAATTGCATTGGGTCGCAATAGTTGTACCGGATGGTTAAGTGCGCTTCAGGAGCCTTAACTTAAAGGTATTCTCCGGCCAGGAGAGCAACGCAACTGGTCACTCTTTTATAAACTCGCCCCGCAACAGGGTGCAGCACTTCACCATGAAAGTGCATCATAACCAAGCACAAACTTACCCCCAAAGCTCTCCGCAGAGCCTGGGTCTCGCTGTGCCTGCTACATAACTTAATAAGGATATAATAATGGCGCAACGCCCTTTAAGACGTAATAAATGTGAGGGCTGTGGTCGTATTCACTACTCCCGTTCTCCACTAACTCGCTTTTGCTCATCCACTTGCCAGTCACGCACATGGAAGAAGAACAACACCGCTAGCCAAGAGCAACTTGAACAAGAGTACCTTGCCCAGGAAGCAGAGAAGGCAGCCCAGCAAGATACGGAAGCCGCTTAATGACCAGCAACAATATCTCGCTCGAAGTTCGCAAGGACAACGGAGCCATCTTGTCGTACTTCCTGGAGAAGCCTGAAGCACCATCCGCAACAGTGGATTATGTCCAGGCAACTAAGGACGAGCTGCTATACCTCAATGCTCTGGAAGACTTTATCTTCTCGGCGGGAATGGTAGCCACTCTAGATGATCTTGTGGGCCATAGAGAGCGTCTACAAGCGGCGAAGAAGAAGGCCGGAATCCTACCCACAGGGTCGAATAAGACCCCATCTCAGAAGCCTGTGGAGAGCGCTACAAAGTCCAGCGGCAATAAGCAGAAAACAACCAAGAAGCTCACCAAGTCAGACTTTATGGCGGGCTTTAAACAGATTAACCGATCACGTAAATAAGGAAAGCAATAATGACGGACGCTACATATGCCTACGGCGATAAGGTCGTAGAATTCTTCAAGCACGACGACACAGAGCTACAGCAACTACTTGACCAGCGAGTTACCCGGTACAACAGCAACTCAGAGGGGCTGGGCTACAAGGGGCTAGCAGGCAATGTTGACTTTGTGCGCCACAAGCCACTTGAGATGTCCATGATCGAAATGCAAGATGAGATAGTGCAGGGCTACAGGATCGTTAAGCTCAATGTCGAAGCACTATTCTTAAAGGCCATTCTACGGAAGCCCGAGAAGGTAATTAAGACCGAGCTACGCAAGCTAGAAGAGTTGGTGCGTACTGAGTATGAACAGAGTCGGTATGAGCGTAATGCTGCTGAGACTGCTCGCCAAGTTGAACTCACCATCTCTATGCAGCGCCGTAAAGCAGAAGCCAAGGCAGCAGCCGAGCAAGCAGCAGCACTGGCCGCACAGCAAGCAAGTGAAGAAGCAGCCGCCCTGGCCGACCTTCGCCGGGCATACGCAGAGCCTGCCGAGGTGGCCTAACTGGCCCCTTGCGTAAGTACTTGAAGGCGGCAGGTAGTATAGATTCTGTCCGCCTTAATCGCTCAAACCAGCATGGCACTAAGGCTACAGCCCAATCAGCTATGCACAATTCCAGTAGGAACCTACATGCGAATCTCAGTTTACCGGCCTGAACACCAAGCGAAGTTGCTTCGCTTAATGGAATACACAGGCGCCATTAACCCAACCCGACTAATCGAGCAATTGATTGTTGAAGCTGCCATGCGGCTTGATTCCCTAGAGAGTGGAACGAATGTCACCAAGCAAGACCAAGAAGAATACCCGTAACTACAGTTACACCTGCGCTACCTGCGATACCCCTTTCACAGGACACCGGGAACAGGCAGATAAGAGTAAACGCTTCTGCAAAGATAGCTGTAGGAAGGCCAAGTCAAGAGAGGCTGATAAGGCAGCAAAGCGCCAGTCCCGCATAGAAGTGCAGAAAGTACAGTGGAGCAAGAGCACGGCAGGCCAGTTTGCTATAAGTCAGTGCAGGCGAGAAGGTAGCGTAGCCATCCTCTGGGGAAACACTACGGCCTCCCTTGTCGAGTTTGATAAGTTTATTAAGCTCTACAAGAAGTGCCATGGTTACGATCGAAAGGCTCGGAAGTCTCTTTACCACCGCTGCCACATTCAGGCCAGCAGAGGTACAGACGGTTCCACAGGCGCCTTGCACTTCCTTAACCTGTTCATCGGCCTGGATATGCACAACCAGAAGGCCGGTAACAAATTTATTTCAGTAGATGCAGGCTTGAGAGTTCCTGCAAGCGAGTTTATCAAGAAGTGGGAAGTCACCAAGGGTGATACCAGTCGGCAAATTGTCGATAAGATTCACGCCCTTCTAGGTGTTGAGTTTACCAACTATGTTAATCAGCGCCTTCTTATTAAGATGGACACAGTGCACGAGCTAGCCAAGCGTATCTACAATAGACAGCAGAAGGGCACAGCAGTAAAGGAGCTAGAGCGACGTTATACGCTCTCTGAGTTAGAGCAGGAATCTCTCGACGACTTGGAAAAGATGGATGCGCTTCAGCGTGGTAATAGTTCTGTTACCAGCTACAGGCCAGAGTCCCTTACCCGCGCCCCATTGTGCGTATATGCCGATGAACTGGAGCGGGTGGCCGCTGTATCTCTCTCAGAGCGTCACAGGGACAATTGCCTATTTATGCTTGACCTTGTGCGAGTGCTGGGCGCCTACATTGCTCAGACGGAGTTGCAGGTAGCAGCTCAGATGGGCATTGAAGAAAGTGTGGTCCATGAGAGGTTCATGTCATTGAAGGATGCAACGTGGGAACCACTAGCTTACTTGTGCCACCAACAGCCGTGGGGGAGGCCAAGGTATCCATGGCAAAAGTCCAGGCCCCTGCTAGAGGCAGACCGCCAGCACCTAATTAACAGCATTCTTGAGCATTGCTACAACGCCCTAGCTGGTGCAGACGTGCCTAGAGAGTTGCTACGGAATCGCCTGTCCAAGCGCCTCTATGTGGTCAATCTGGTGCCTACAGTGCAGGCACCAGATAAGTGGCGATTCAAAACCTCGGGAGGCTGGGATAAGTTCCTTGAGGGCTTGTACTCCGATGCTGAGCCGATATGGCAGTCCCTTTTGGCTCTGGACCTCTGCACTCCCGAGCAGCTAGAAGAAGCTCGCACAGGTTTGCTGTGGAGCCTCCACCGGGCAATTGAGAAGGCCCGCCGCGTATATCGGACTTCAAGGCGCGGCGGGCGGGCAGGCTGCCCAGAGCACTTGGAATACCCGCCGATCCTCGTTGACTTGATGCAGGCGGGCAATAGTGAGATGGCCGTACCGCTGGTGGCATAGGGGTATATCCAGCTTTGGCGATACGCCCCGCTGGCGGACGTGAGTACCACGCCAAGATGATTCACTTCTGCATCATCCCAGTATCTATTGCCGATCTAGGCAATATCTAATTGCTCTGGGGCGCCTGTGCTGCCTCTCACATACCCTCACACCCGTGGGAGCCCCCATTTACGGGGCCTCCACTACAGGTGGGTCAAGCCAATGTCGCCACACGGCCTTATCTCTCGCAATTCCGTGGAGTTCTCGCGCCAGCGTGCCTGGACTTCCCCCACTGGGGGAGTAGTAAGCCTTTGCAACGCGTTACCTTGGATTCTGCTTACCGTTGCTCGCTCCAAACTTGGGTTCAGTGCCGACAACCGATAGGGGCCAGTATTTGGGCTTCTAAGCCATTATTCCGGCCTTGCCATTGGTAGGGCTATGTCATTCAGCCCGCCTCTGTGCGGGCTTTTTCGTGCGTGCGGGAAAGCAGCCGGTGGGTCGGGAGCAGGCAGAGCGGCCCTACCCGTATTCAATGAGGTAAACGCTAGCGGTCACAAGTTAATGAATACAGAAACCCCCTGAAATCCGTGTTCATTAGGCTTGATTTGCTAATTGAATACAGCCATACTCTCTGCATCTAGAGGCTAATGAATACAGGGGCAGGGAAATGGCAAAGGTCGGATACATCCGCGTAAGTTCGGTTGACCAGAACACCGAGCGGCAGCTTGACGGCATCGCCCTGGACAAGGTTTTCACCGAGAAGGTGAGCGGAGCCACTACTGACCGCCCCCAACTCCAGGCGATGCTTGAATACGTGCGGGAGGGGGATACCATCGTTGTCCACTCGATTGACCGACTTGCCCGCTCCTTGGCCGACCTGCTCAAGCTGGTGGAAGACCTAACCAAGCGTGGTATCCACATCCGCTTAAACAAGGAACAGCTTGAGTTCACTGGAGAGGACAACCCAACCCAGCACCTTATGCTCTCGATGATGGGGGCAGTGGCCCAGTTTGAGCGTGCGATGATTAAGGAACGTCAACGGGAAGGCATCGCCAAGGCCAAGCAGAAAGGCGTTTACAAGGGCCGTACTAAGACCGTGGATGACGCTGCTATCCGTGCCGCAATCGTTGGTGACGGGGTAACTAAGGGCTTGTCATTCCGTCAGGCTGCTGAGAGCCTTGGCGTAAGCCTGAGTACCGTGCAGCGTGCAATGAAGGCCAGTGCATAGTCTGGCTTTGCCCAGGTAATAGTGGTCACTAGGAGGCTAGGTGTATGGACGACGATAAGGCCGATGCTATGGCGAACGCCCTTGAAGCCCTGCATATGAACCAGACTGCCTTGAGGGCAGCGGTGGAGGAAGTAAGCACTTGGATCAGGCAGCGAGGCTCTGTGAACACCCACGATAACGTGATGACCACATTGGAGGCACTGGACCTTCAGGCAAGTACGCTGGCCTCAGCAATCGAACGCCTACGCTCATAGCCGCCTTCGGGGCGGCTTTTCTTTGCCTGCCATATTTCATAATCAGCCCCAGCCGGGCCAGTAGCCAGGACCAAAGGCGTTAAGCACCGCCCCACATCCGGCAGGGTATGGCCGGTTGCCCACCTTCCCCCGCTGCATATTCCTGCCCAGGAATAGCTGGTGTCATTTGCGAAGAGCGAAGGGCGATTTTGAAAATTAGGAGGGCGCGGCTATGGCGAGACGCTACCCCAAAGGTGGGGCACTTCGCTGTGGCCAGCCTAATCACTGTATAAATAGAAATTCAGGCTGCTGCACGACCACCTGGTCGACAGTGGGCTGACCACCGACCAGGCCTTGCTGCGCCCGGACATCTGCCCCAACGATATCCTCGCCCTGGCCCACGACCGCGACTACATCGCACGCTACATGAATGGCGAGCTGTCCCGCGAAGACCAGCGTCGCCTCGGTCTGCCCTGGAGCGAAGCCTTGGCCCGGCGCACCGTAAGGGCCGTGGGCGGCTCGCTGCTGACGGCCGAACTGGCGCTGCAGCATGGCGTTGCCTGCCACCTGGCCGGTGGCACCCACCATGCCCACTACGACCACCCTGCCGGCTTCTGCATCTTCAATGACCTGGCAGTGATCAGCCGCTACCTGCTGGAGGCCGGCCGCGTCCAGCGGGTGCTGATCTTCGATTGCGACGTGCATCAAGGCGACGGCACCGCACGCATCCTGCACGATACCCCGGAGGCCATCACGGTCTCGCTGCACTGCGAACAGAACTTCCCGGCACGCAAGGCCCACAGCGATTGGGACATTCCCCTGCCGCGGGGCATGGGCGACACCGCCTACCTGAACGTGGTGGACGACACCCTCAACTACCTGCTGCCGCTGTATCAACCCGACCTGGTGCTGTACGACGCCGGCGTCGATGTGCACAAGACGACGCGCTGGGCTACCTGCAACTGACGGACGCCGGCGTGGCCGCCCGCGACGAGGCCGTGCTGCGCCACTGCCTGGGCCGCGATATTGCGGTAATGGGTGTGATCGGCGGCGGCTACAGCAAGGACCGGGTGGCCCTGGCCAAACGCCACGGCATCCTTCACCACAGCGCAGCGCGTGTCATCGGTTGTTCACAATGACTGTGGAACCGCTTGTGGATAACCTGCGGGAAAGCCGCTGCAGGCCTTGACCAGCAAGGCCTGCAGAATACTGGTTGTTTTTTGACCAGTGCTTCCGGGGGCAGCGCTGCGCTAGAATGCGCCTCTTTTCCACAGCCTGCTGCCCACCATGCCCGATATCAACCCCGCATCGCCTCCCCTTGCTGTCGTCATCGGTGGCGGCCCCGCCGGCCTGATGGCCGCTGAAGCCCTGGCCCAGGCAGGCCTGGCGGTCGAGGTGTTCGATGCCATGCCTTCGGTGGGCCGCAAGTTCCTGCTGGCCGGTGTCGGCGGCATGAACATCACCCATTCCGAGCCTTACCCCGCGTTCGTGGCCCGTTATGCCGAACGCCAAAGTGAAATCGACACGCTGCTGGGCGAGTTCGACGCGGAGGCTTTGCGCCAGTGGATTCACGGCCTGGGCATCGAGACCTTCGTCGGCACATCAGGCCGGGTATTTCCCACCGACATGAAAGCCGCCCCGTTACTGCGCGCCTGGCTGAAGCGCCTGCGCGACAGCGGGGTAGTTATCCACACCCGCCATCGCTGGCTCGGCTGGAACGCCGAGGGGGCCTTGCGGATCGCTTATCCACAGGGCGAGCGCCTGGTCAACGCCGCTGTGCTGGTGTTGGCGCTGGGTGGCGGCAGTTGGGCGCGCCTGGGTTCCGACGGCAGCTGGCAAGCGCTGCTGGCCGAACGGGCTGTGGATATCTCGCCCCTGCAACCGAGCAACTGCGGTTTCGAGGTGGCCGGCTGGAGCGCGCTGTTGAAAGACAAGTTCGCCGGCGCGCCGCTGAAGAACATCGCCCTCAGCGTGCCTGGCAGTGCACCGCGCAAAGGTGAGTTCATCCTCACTGCGCAAGGTGTGGAAGGCAGCCTGGTGTATGCCTGGTCGGCGCCGATGCGTGAGGCCATCAACCGCGATGGCCGGGGCGTGTTGTTGCTTGACCTGTTGCCGGACAAGCCTGTGGACAAGATTGCCCAGGCACTGGCCAGGCCACGGGGGTCGCGCTCCATGGCCAAGCACCTGCACAGCCAGCTGGGTATCGATGGGGTAAAAGCCGCACTGTTGCGCGAGCTGACCGACCCTGCAACCTTTGCCAGCCCTGAAGCGTTGGCGCAGGCGATAAAGGCCCTGCCAATCACCCTGGTGCGCACGCGACCGCTGGATGAAGCGATCAGCAGCGCCGGCGGTGTGCGTTTCGAGGGGCTGGATGCAGGGCTGATGCTCAAAGGCATGCCGGGGGTGTTCTGTGCCGGCGAGATGCTGGACTGGGAGGCACCGACCGGGGGCTACCTGCTCACCGCGTGCTTTGCCAGCGGGCAGCACGCCGGGCGGGCGGCTGCACAATGGCTCAAAGCCCAGGGCTGACACCGCCCCACTGTGGCGCCGCGAGGCTAAGGTTTACGCTTGCGCGGCCCGCCATTGAAGCTAGGTACCTTGCGCACCGCCTTCACTGCAGGCTCGGCATTGCCCCCCTCGGTGCTGTCCATCCAGCGCCCCAAACCACGCTTGGCGCTGTTCTCTTTCGGCTTTTTGGGCTTCTTCGGCTTCTTGATCACCTGGCCACTGGCGTCGGTCATCGGCACCCGGTGATCCGGAATGAAGTCCGGTTCTTCATGACGCGGCAGGGTCTGGCGGGTCAGCACCTCAATCGCCGCCAGCAGCTGCACTTCATCGGCGCACACCAGCGAAATCGCCTCCCCCTTGTTGCCCGCCCGCCCGGTGCGGCCGATACGGTGCACGTAGTCCTCGGCAACGATGGGCAGGTCCAGGTTGACCACCAGCGGCAAATCGTCGATATCCAGGCCACGGGCAGCCACGTCGGTGGCCACCAGCACCTGGATTTCCCGGGCCTTGAAGCTGTCCAGCGCGCGCTGGCGGGTCGCCTGCGGGCGGTCACCGTGGATACCATCGGCATTCACACCCTCGGCCAGCAAGCGCGCCACCAACTGGTCGACGCCATTGCGGGTCTTGGCGAACACCAGCACCTGCTTCCAGCGCTGCTTGCGCATCAGGTGGCAGAACAGGTCTTCCTTGCGCTTTTTATCCACAGGTACCAGCCACTGCTTGACGCTGGCGGCAGTGGCATTGCGTGGGCTGACTTCGATGCTCAGCGGGTCATTCAGGGCCAGCCCTGCCAGCAGGCGGATCTGCTCGGAGAACGTGGCGGAAAACAGCAAAGTCTGACGCTTGCGTGGCAACGCGGCATAGACCGATTGCAGCTCTTCGGCAAAGCCCAGGTCGAGCATGCGGTCGGCTTCGTCCAGCACCAGGGTCTGCACCTGGTTGAACTTGACCGCGTTCTGCCGGAACAGGTCGAGCAGGCGGCCAGGGGTGGCGACCAGCAGGTCGACGCCACGGCGCAGGCGCATCATCTGCGGGTTGATGCTGACCCCGCCGTACACCGCATAGGTGCTCAACGGCAGGTTCTCGGCGTACTCGCGCACGTTGTTGTGCACCTGCTCGGCCAGCTCTCGGGTCGGCACCAGCACCAGGGCACGGATCGAGTTGCTGGCCACTTTCTCGCCTTCCAGGGCCAGGCGCTGCAGTACCGGCAGGGCAAAGCCTGCCGTTTTTCCGGTGCCGGTCTGGGCCGCGGCCATCAGGTCGCGGCCGGCCAGCACGGCGGGAATGGCCTTGGCCTGCACCGGTGTGGGGGTGGTGTAGGCCAGCTGCTGCAAGGTGCGCAGCAGCGGTTCGATCAGGCCGAGTTGGGCGAAATTCATGGCAATACCGTCAGGGGTTCAGCGAAGCCGGCAAGTTTACCGCATCGTCCCTGCCTACTTGCAGATTTCGCCTTTCAACGGCAATACGGGTTTGGCAGGCTTGCGCCACTGCGGCAGGCCGATCAGCACCACTGCGCCAATGATTACCGCCATCGCCACGCACTCTTCGGCACCGATCTGCTCACCGGCAAACAGGATCCCCAGCAGCACCGCCACGGCCGGGTTGACGTAGGCGTAGCTGGTGGCAGCTGCCGGGCGCACGTGCTTGAGCAGGTACATGTAGGCGCTGAAGGCCAGGATAGAGCCGAAGAACACCAGGTAGGCCAACGCGCCCCAGCCGGCAGCGCTTGGTACCTGCGTCATGCGCTCGCCCGACAGCAGGCTGCCCAACAACAGCACTGCGCCACCCACCAGCATTTCTGCGGCACTGGCCATTGGCCCCTGTGGCAGGGGCAGGCTTTTGCTCCACACCGAACCGAATGCCCACGAGGCCGCGGCAAAAATGATCAGCGCTGCGCCAATCGGGCTCGCCTGCAGGTTGGACCCCAGGTTCAACAGGGCGATACCCAGCAGCCCAAGGGCAATGCCTGCCCACTCCAGTTTCGAGTTGCGGTGCCCGAACAGCAGGCCGAACAGCAAGGTGAACAGCGGCACCGTCGCCACCGCCAGGGCCGCCACCCCCGAGGCCACGCCGGCGTGCTCGGCCACCGTTACCCCGCCGTTACCGCAACTTAGCAGCAGAAAGCCGATTGCCCCGGCAGCCCGCCATTGCGGCCACGTGGGTGCCGGCGCACCGCGCCAGCGCAGAAAACCGTACAGCAGGCTACCCGCGATCAGGAAACGCACACCGGCCATGAGCATCGGTGGCCAGCTCTCGACGCCAATGCGGATGAACAGGTACGTGGAGCCCCAGACCAGGTACAGCGCCAGGAAAGCGCCGATGAGCAACCAGGGAATGCGACGGGAGGCAGGCATTGGAACACTCGAAATCCGTTTACGGGTGAACAGTCTAGGGGCCTGCCTGAGCGAACAGAAGTTACAGAATGGCTAGAAATGAGCGGCACACTTTCGGTGCGTTCGGTTTGAAGCGGGCGCCGCTTGAAGCGAGCGCCGAACACGCCTCAAGCATACTTGACCAGCGCCTCGCGCAGCTTGGCTGCCGGTGTTTTCTGCAACCGGCACAGCAGGCCATGCGAGAGCTGCTGCACACCATGCTGTTCTCGCAACACGCCGGCCAGGTGCTGCATCAGGTTGGCGGCCATTTCGGCATCGGCCATGGCCCGGTGCGCAGTACCGGTGTCCGGCAGCCCCGCCCAGCGGGTCAGGGTGCCCAGCTTGTGGTTCGGCGCTGCCGGCAACAGGCGCCGCGACAACAACAGCGAACAGGCAAATGACTGGCGGCGGCTGCGGCCGATGCGCGCCAGTTCGTAATCCCAGAACTTCTGGTCGAACGCGGCGTTGTGTGCCAGCAGCGGGGTCTCACCCACAAACTCGGCCACCTCGTTCATGACCTTGTCGACCGGCGGCGCACTGCGCAGCATCGCCGTGGTGATGCCGGTCAGCCCGGCGACGAATGCGGGTACCGGCACACCGGCGTTCATCAGGCTCTGGTAGCGCTCGACAATGCGCCCGCCTTCCAGCATGACCACCGCCACTTCGGTGGCGCGGCAGCCGGCACCGGGGGAAATGCCGGTGGTTTCAAAGTCGATGACAGCGATACGTTCCACGAATGACCTCAGTGCTTGAGCAACAACTTACCCTCGATGGGTACATAGCGGCTGGCGGCACGGATCAGTGACAGCGCCGTCAGCCCGGGCACACCATACACCACCGCCTCAGTGCCGTGGCGCTGGATCACCCGCTCCAGCAGCAGGTCGAAATCGCCGTCACCCGAGGCCAGCACCACTTGGTCGACCCGGCTGGCGGCATCGATCACATCCAGGGTAATGCCCACGTCCCAGTCACCCTTGGCCGAGCCGTCGCTGCGCTGGATGAAGGGTTTGAGGCGCACGTCGAAACCAAGGTTGCGCAAGATCTGCTGGAACTGTTGTTGCTTGCTGTCGCCGCGGTCGATGGCATACGCCACGGCCTCGACGATCTGCCCTTCGCGGCAGACATCGGCCCAAAGGGCGGTGTAGTTGAAATGGCAACCATGGGCTTGGCGCACGGTGTAGTAGAGGTTCTGCACATCGGCGAACAGCGCGATCTTTTTCACCTGGGAACCTCTTGTCTGGCCTGGAATGCCGGGGCCGCTGCGCTGCCCCGGAAATGCCAGCAGTATGCCAGACCTGTCAGACGTAGGAGTCGTCGTCCGAGAAGAACCCACCGTCATCGCTGCTGTAGTCGGTGTCGGTGTAACCACCCTGATCGCTGCCCCAGCCACCGTTGTCGGCCACTTGCTGCTGCCCGCCCTGGTCATTCCAGCCACCACTGTCACTGGCCGGCGCAGGCTCTTCCTTGATCACCTCGACCACCTCTTCGGGCTGGGAGTTGTGGTTGAACAGGCTGCTGATACCTTGCGCCAGCAATACACCACCGGCCACACCGGCGGCGGTCTGCATGGCCCCACCGAGGAAGCTGCTAGCACCACTGCGTGCCGGCGCAGCGCCCACGCCAGGCTGCTGTGCTTGCGGTTGCGCGTAGGCCGGTGCCGCCGGCTCACGCCAGCCGCCAGCCGATGCCGCCGCAGGCGCTGGCCGCTGTGGCTGCACCGGCGGCGCTGCAGTGCGCCCGCCCGAACCAAAAATGCTGGACAGGAAACCGCCACCGCCAGCGCTGGGCGCACTGTTGCCGCCCTGGGCCGCCTGGGCACGGGCATGTTCCAGCTCGGCCTGCAGCTGCTTGTTCTGCTCGTCGAGGCGCTTGAGGGCCGCTTCCTGCACCAGGATCGCCTGGGCCATGTAGTAAGGTGCCGCCGGCTGCTGGCGCAGGTGCTGCTCGATGCAGGCCTGGGCCTGCGGGTCGCGCGGCTGGCTTGGGTCTTCGGCTTGCTTGAGACGGCCGAACAGGCCGTCGATCAGGGTTTGTTCTTCAGTGTTCATGGGGCGACCTCATGGGTAGCGGGACAACGGACAACCTCAAAGATGGGGCGTTGCGCCGCGCGATTCAATCGCTGCAAGGGTGAAACATTTTTCAGCAAGTGACAGCGCCACGCCTGCTTTGGGCTAAAGTGATGCACCTGTTTTTACTGCCATGCGATATAGCCCGATGAATCCGCTGAGCGTCCTGCGCGACTCCCTGTACTTTTTCCGCCGCCACCTGCCGAACATTATCCAGCTGTGCCTGCCGCTGGTCGTGCTGGAGGCCCTGCTCACCCAACTGCTGTACCGGCAACTGGGCGACCAGGCATCGCCTGCCTACGGCATGCTGATCAGCCTGCTGTGCTATCCGCTGTATAGCGCCGCCCTGATCCTGTATCTGGACACCCGTAGCCAGGGCCAGGACATCGCCAAGCGCGACCTGTTCGCCCGCGCCTTGCAGCTGTGGCCGCAACTGGCCCTGCTGATCCTGATCAGCTCGCTGCTGATCATGGCGGGCCTGGCCCTGTTCGTCTTCCCGGGCGTGTGGATCATGATCAACCTGGTGTTCGCCGAGTACCTGCTGGTACTGCGTGGCCGGCCGGTGGTACAGGCGATGCGCGACAGCGCCGGCATGACCACCGGGCATTTCATGCGCATCATGGTTTGCGTGGTCGCGGTGCTGGCACCGATCTGGCTGATCGACGGGTTGCTGCTCATGGCGTTCCCCGAGCCATCGCCGGCCATGGAGCTGGCCATGGACAGCCTCAGCGGCTTCCTGCAGCTGTTCAGCACCGTGGTGCTCTACCGGCTGTTCATGTTGCTGGAAGAAAAAGCCGGCGCCTGAGGGCGCCCTCCCGGTCGCCTGCACACGTGCAGGGGCACTGCGCCGCCTTCAGGTGCCGCGCGGCTTCGCCCGGGCCGTGGCCTCCGCCACCAGTGGGTCGTCTGGCCAGTAGTCTTTTCTATCACCTACCTCCCTGATTGATTGACAACGTGTAGCCCCCGAAACATACGGGCGTTAGCCAGTTCAGACAAAAACGGCATTGACTGTCAATGTTGCTTCCAAAGATTGATTATCTGCAGGTCGATTACGGCAGACATTGACAGCCTATCCGCCAGCCGCACGTTCGCTTCAGACCCAACATTGACACTCTAGGGCTCACCTCGTAAAACCTCACGGGCGTCTCGAACCTTGGGTAGCTTTCTTGACGAGGAGATATTTGCGGTATGGGCGACATATCCCCAATTACGACGAAGCGAGGCTAAGCGCACCAGTAGTACAAAGTACGCGGCGCTTTGCACTTAGCGCATAAAATAGGGCAGTTTCATGCTGCCCTTGGAAGCGCTCTGAATCCTCAGTTTGGCAAAATGCCTTCCGCCCCTGCGCGCCTCCTGTCGATCATGTGCCTCTGGGCTTGGCACGCGCAGTCGCTTGAGCGATCAGTGGATCATCCGGCCAAAAATGCTTCGGGTACCTCCCCTTCAAGTCTTTCTTCACATCGCCGTAAGTGGACTTCCAGAAATTCGCAAGGTCTTGGGTAACCTGAACCGGACGGCGTGCCGGCGATAGCAGATGCAGCTTGAGCACCTGTCGTCCATTTGCAATGCGTGGTGTATCAGCCTGCCCGAACAGCTCCTGCAGTCTTACAGCAAGCACCGGGGGACGTTCACTGTAATCGATGCGAATATTCGAACCTGAGGGGACTGGAATCGTCTGAGGTGCCTGTGCATCGAGCTGCTGCGGCAAAGGCCAAGGCAGCAAATTGCGGAGCATGGAGGATAAGTCCAGCTGACCGAAATGGCTTAGCCGGGTGACCTTTCCCACATACGGACCTAACCACACCTCAAGCGACACCAGCAGGGCTTCAGTACGAAGATCAGGCCACTCACTTGGGCTCCCTGCCTCTTCATCCAGAATGCGCAGCAACTCAACTCGCGCCTGCCACTGACGTAGCTCTGGTGTCCACGGCAAAAGCTCCAGGCCTTTGCGGCGAACGTAGTTGAGCAGGGCCTGAACACGGGCGTCATCGTCGAGGTTGGCCAGGGGTGCGCGAGCCAGGATCAACTCCCCCACTTTCACCTGCCGCTCAGCACAAAGGACGCCCTCTCGCTCATCCCAATCGAGCTCATCCACCTGGGTGACCTGCTCTTTCAGGACAGTGTCGAACAACGCTTCGTCCAAATCGGCAGCCAGGTAGATCCGTTCTTCGCGCTGGCCCTGCCGACTGCCCAAATCAGCAATGACCAACCACGGATGTTTCATCAGCGCATCAGCTTCTGTAAACATCGCTGCTCGACCATTCGCCAACCGATACTCAGCCCCTCCAGCTCGGCGCTGTTGCGCAACACGATCGGGATAGGCGAGAGCCAAGAGGCAGCCCACCCATTGAGGGTGATCAGGATCAGCGACGGGTTGCGATGCTGAGCCGCGCATGTATGAACGGTACTGCTTCGCCAATTGCTTCGCTCGTTGGGCGCCGGCTTGCTCTGATCGCTGAGCCCTTTGCTCCCCTGAAAGAATGGCCAGCCGACTGTGCAAATCTGCGCCGCTGCCACGCTGTATATCTCGCTCGCCGAGCAGGGCTGCAATGTTGCACGCTGTCTCAGTGAGGCCCAGCTCATGGCCACGCAACAACAGATGTGCAATGCGTGGATGACTGGGCAGCTCTGCCATCGCTTGGCCATGCTTGGTCAACTGCCCATCTTGTTGCAGCGCGCCAAGGCGGCGGAGCAGGTCATTCGCTTGTGAAAATGCCGCTGAAGGCGGCGCATCAAGCCATCGTAGGTCACCCGATTCTGCACCCCATTTAGCGAGTTGCAGCGCCAAGCCTGTGAGGTCGGCTTGCTGAATTTCGGGGGCACTGAATCCAGCCATCTGCTCATGCTGGGCCTCAGACCACAGGCGATAACACACCCCTGGCTCAACCCGGCCTGCACGACCTGCACGCTGGGTTGCGCTGGCTTTGGATATCCGCTGAGTATCCAGCCTCGTCATCCCACTTCGTGGGTCGAAGCGCGGAACCCGCTCAAGGCCTGTATCGATGACTACGCGCACACCATCAATGGTGATACTGGTCTCGGCGATGTTGGTTGCCAGCACCACTTTGCGCTTCCCAGGTGGGGCGGGATCGATCGCCGCACGCTGCTCATTCAGATCGAGTTCACCATGCAGCGGGCATAGGAGTGTGTTCTGCTGCAAAGATGGCGAGGCTCTTAAAGCGTCTTCCAGCCCTGCTTGAACACGACGGATCTCAGCCTGCCCTGGCAGGAATACAAGCAAGCTGCCTGTCTGCTCGTCGAGAGCATCAAGGCACGCACTGATGGCCCGGGGTTCGAGGTACTCACCGGGCTGCTGCGGCCTGCTCCAGATCGTCGACACCGGGTACATCCGCCCTTCGCTGGACACGATCGGTGCGTAATCCAGCAAGCGTGACAGCCGCTCGCCCTCAAGGGTTGCCGACATCAGCAGTACTTTCAGCGGAGCATCGTCCCGGAACAGCTCACGTCCATTTAGCGTCAATGCCAACGCGAGATCGGCATCCAGGTTTCGCAGATGGAACTCGTCGAAGATCACAAGACCCACGCCCTCAAGCGCAGGATCGCTTTGCAGGCGGCGCGTCAGGATACCTTCAGTAACTACCTCGATGCGCGTACGCGGGCCTACCTTGCTGTCGAGACGAATGCGATAGCCCACGGTTTCGCCGACCTTCTCACCCAGCTCACTCGCCATGCGCTCCGCAGCAGCGCGCGCCGCAAGGCGGCGAGGTTCGAGCATGATGATTGTCTGCCCTTGAAGCCAGGACTCATCGAGCAGCGCGAGGGGAACGCGCGTCGTTTTACCGGCGCCAGGCGGTGCTTGGAGCACCACTTCATCTCGCTCTTGAAGGGCTTTTAGAAGAGCCGGCAACGCGGCATTGATCGGCAACGAACTCATGTGTACTCCTACGACATACAGGCAGTATACAAAGGTTGATCGCCTCAAGGAGGCCGGAGCTGAGCCAATACTCAAATGACGCGGGAGTAGGATTTGCGGGCAATCACACGCTGGACTTGAGAAATTGTGGCGCCAGTGCGATGTGCTATTTCATCAACCGGATGACTGACGGATAGCTCGCGAATGGCCGTGATCTGCGTGATTGATAGCCGGTCAGAACGGCTGCAGATCTGTGCAGACGCCCATGCATCGTCCTGCCAACGCTCGGCGAGGCTGAGCGGAGGTAGCTTGCGGTCTTGATCTCCTCATCCAGCCAGGCCTTCAGGATGCCCTCACGCTCATCCGGAGTGACCACCTGCCCCTTTCGAAGGATCGAGTATTCCCTGAGGTAACGAGGCCCTGCCTTGCCTCCCGGAATCATGTTCAGGCGGGTGCGCCGATAGAGGTAGTTGATCTAAAGGTCAATTAGCCCTAATCATGAGTGGATCTGCGCCCACCGCCCAAAGGGGGATGACATTCCTACAGCCTTACTGAATAGCAAAATCAGCTTCGGTCTTGCGCCTGCGGTTGAGTACCAGCATCACCGCCATCGATAGACCGCCCAGCAACACCGAGCCCGCCGATAGGGTAAAAATCTCCTGCCGACCTTGGTTACCGATGAGCACCATCAAAATCGTTGGCGCTGCAGCGGCAGAGATGACTTGCAGGCTCCCCACCATGCGAGTGAGCCGACCCGTTGGATCATGGGCGACGACAGACGACATGTAGTACGACAGCGCAAGGTTCCAGCCAACGTTCATAAGAAACACGGCGATCCCCAGATCAACGGCACTTCTGATGGCGGTTGCAAACATGACGATGGCCGCCAATACGATCGTCGAGCCCGTAAGAATCATCGGCACTCGCCCGAGCTTCTTGCCCAGAAGGCTTGGCAATGCGGCTCCGGGCAAACCACCCAGCAAACCGACGCTCAAGGCCCAACCGATCTCCACGGCCCCGATTCCCGCGTCAGTGCCTATGCCCTCTACGAACCCCCAAAGCGAATAGATGGACACTTGGAGCAAGACCATCCCGATAAGGGAGAACACCCCAACGACCGAAAGACTCTTCGCATTCGCGTCGGTTGTATTTTTGGGCTTGGGAGCGGTTGTCCGAGGCAAAAACATGCACGCGAAGCAGATCAAGGCGAACCAGATCGACAGGTAATTGATTGCCCACCCGAAACCCAGACGCCCTGCAATCAGCGGTACTGTCGCAGCCGAGAAAGCAAAAAGCGCTGTTTGCATGAACAGCAGCACCCCATAGGAGCGATCAGGGTCGCGCAACCCTCCGAGGCCGAAAATGGAATAGGCGTACAGGATCCCCGATCCTATTCCGGCAACGACACGAGCCGCCATCAACATCGAAACATCAGAAACCTGAGCAGTGAATAGATTGCTTACGAGTAACGCGGATGCAGCCAAGAGTGCCGTAGTGCGAACACTAAACCGGCGCATGATCGGAACGCATGCCAACGTGCCAAAAATCGAACCACACATTTCGGCTGACATGACGCTGCTTTGCTGAGCGAGCGTTAACCCCAGGCGCTCGACTAAGAGGCCGATGAAAATCGGTTGAATGCCTACGGCAAGAATGGATCCTGCCGCAATGAGAATGCAGGCTGCGCGCAAGACGTTGTCTGATTGTGTATTCATATTTTTGTTAGATCCTGCTGGTCGCCGCTTGGCGGACGACCAGGGTGGGCCTCAATACATAAGACCAGCCTATGTCGACGACGCCTGTTACGCTAAACGGTAACAGGCAATGTGAACTTGCCCTTCAGCGGGATAGCTGACATGGCCAATAAACACGTGATCTCGCAACCAGCTCAAAGGCCCATTAGCCACCTGGAAGACCGGTGTGCAGGTACAGCGATAGCGCTCTTGCTTCAATGGCCACACGCCTTCCGCGCTCAAGCGTCGTCCTTCCTCGTCGAGAAGCAGGCGGCCTGTGTTGTGGATATTGATGAGTTCTCCGGCATCCGTTAACAGGCTGTACCGGGCATCCAGCTCCCCTACGCCGTCCCTTCGCTCAAGATACTGGTCACTTCCCCCAGGCAAAACACGCCCACGAAAACCCAGGCTTTCAAAGGTACCCCCCGTGATCGGGTAGTTGCTGCGCCAACCTTCGCAACACTCTCCCAAGTTCTCATGCACAGAGATATCAACCTTCAAGGTCATGACCCACTCTAAATCAGGTACGCTCACAGATTCGTGCTCGGACTTTTCCATTACTTCCTCTCGTGCAATCCGAATCATCGATTGCTCTTGATCGACGTCCAGGTTCGAGTCCGTACGCGCTCGATGGATGACGGTATCGGTTCAAGAACGTACAAGTTAGAACGCTCCGCTTCAGGAATGTAGATCGTAGGATCGTTTCGCAAGGATTCATCTACCAGAGCAGTCGCGTCCTTGTTTGGATTTTGGTAACCGATCTTATTGCTGATTTTGGCAATCACATCAGGGCGGAGGATGTAGTTTATGAAAACATGAGCCTCCTTAGCATTCGGTGCGTTCAGAGGAATGGCGATGACATCTGACCAGGTAGGTGCGCCCTCCTTGGGGACAACCATCTTGATCTTGACCCCTTTTCCGGCAACGTTGGCAAGTTGCTTGGCCAAAGTAAAGCCGCCCGACCACCCAACGGCTGCGCAGATATCCCCGTTGGCCAGATCCATGCCATACCTGGACGAGTTGAAATAGCTCACATATGGGCGAATTTTCAGAACTGCCTGCTCGGCCTGCTTGTAATCACTGGCCTTTTGACTGTTTGGATCGAGGCCTTGGTAATGCAAGGCAATCGGAATGATCTCTGTCGCAGCATCCAGGAAACCAACACCGCACGTGGCGAGCTTGGAAATATTTTCAGGTTTGAATATGGCGTCCCACGAACCCATGTCTGCGTCTTTGCCGAGCGCCTTCTGAACCATGTCCACGTTGTAGCCGATGATCGTAGTTCCAAGCAGGTACGGAACGGCATATTGGTTCCCCGTATCCCCCACTGCTTCGAGGTTTTTCATCGCGGACTCATCCAAATGACTCCAGTTCGGTAGCTGCGCACGATCAAGTGGCTCTAGCGCTTTAGCCTGGATGAGCTTTCCAATGTTCGAGCTTCCAGGAAAGACTACGTCATAGCCCGAGTTACCGGTCAACAACTTTGACTCAAGGATTTCAACGCTATCGAACACATCGTAAATTGGACGTATGCCTGTCTCCTGCTCAAAGTCCTTCAGAACCTGCGGTGGTAGATACTCAATCCAGTTGTAGATCCTGACGGTAGGCTGAGCCCAAGCCAGAGAACTGACGGCCAGTGCAGCGACGCCAAACACGCTGCGCAAAAAAGCCTGCTTCATGAACGACACCTCGCAATTGATAATGCCTGATTGAACTCAGTAGCGATACGTAAAATAGAGTTCAAGCGCACTGAAACGCTCGTCATCCCCGAAAACTTGTTTTGCAGCGGATTTTGCATTTACCCAGTTATACGAAAGGGACGTATAAAGGCGAGCAGTTGGCGTCCAATCTAAGTACACTGCCGTCTCATCCGCAAATCTACGCTTGTCAACCGGGGTGCCTTGATAGTTCTTTTCGTCAAGCGAGAATTGGTAGTGGATGACACCAAACGTCAGGTTTTCAGTGAGGTGGTTCTTGATTGAAAACTGATGAACATTCTGGTTGGTGTTGAACAGGAGATAGTTTCCGACGACGTCACCGAGCAACCAGGTACCCCAGTCGATAAACCCTTTACTTAAAGGATCCCAGGCTTTTTGGCGATTATCAGTTAGATCGGAGTCACCCGAAAAGTGCGTGTAACGGTATCCAAGCACAGGCGCGAAGGGAAGCATATCAAACGTGTAATCCGCCTCGGCATACCAAGCGTTGGCGTCGTAGTCAACGCCGTCACCATTCCCTCGCTGGACTGCGTATTCGCCATTGAGTTCCAGAGCGGGCAGAGCCGGGTGAACGGCCTTGAGAGCCCGCACGTTATAGACCTGCATACCGTCACGGGCAGCTCGTGCAGGGGTATGGCCCTCAAGCGCATCGACCTTCATAGCAGTTGCCCCAAGAACGACTGCACCGCCCACATCATAATCCAGGTTGACCCCATTCATCCGGAAATCGCCCAGATGATCATCGGTGGTCAAACTGAAAGCTTGTACCTGAGCAGCTCCACCATCCCAGGCCAACAAAGCAGAATCGCGAAACGCCGTGCGCGGGCCAAGCCAGTACGCGCCGTCCCCGAAGGTATCAAGGTTGCCATCCATGACGATGAAGCCGGTACCAATCATGTAGTCCTGACGGCCAGCCGTGAATTTCCAATTCCCAGCCCGGAAGCCTGCGTAAGCCTCTTCGACAGAAGCGCTGCCATCGGAGCTGCGCGTGTTGCCGCCAGCATCACCATCCCCAAAGGTGCTTGCGGCAACCACTGAGCCACCCGCCAATAAGCTCAGATCAGGATTCAACTTATAATCAAATGCAACCTTGGGCTTGACATAAATTTCTTGCCAAGTCGTTTTTGTACCACGATCCTTACCGCTACGAAGATCCTTGACCCCGGCCCCGAAGTTAATGTTCCGAGCAGTGACAGTAGAGCCACCCGCAGAGAATGAAAACTCTCCACTTAAATCACCATCTTCAAACTTGTAACCGGCCCATGTGAACTGACTCACTGAAACGAGGCCGAGCGCTAGCAATACTCCGGCATTACGCGGGGTGCGGTACATGTGATGCTCCTGTGCATTGTTTTTGTATTACAGGGCAGTTGGGCGGCAAATCATGCCGCCTAAACCTGCTAAAGCAGGAGGATGCGACCGCATCCTTTAATTATTTTTTAAACACTCAAATGCATTGCAATAGCGCGCAGCATCCGCACGCTATCCGCATCTAGGTCGGTAACAGCTTCAGGTAGGGAGGATTGCTTGACGATTACTGTCCTAGAGGGAATATCCACAAACAGGTACTGCCCATGGATACCACCTGCCATGATGGCTTGACTGTGGTCGTTGAAGACATACCACTGGCTGCGATACGACGCCCCCGGCGTCCACTCGGAGAACTCTTCGTTCGCAGCGTAGATAGCAGGGTCAGCGCCACGAAGCACTCGCTCGATCGCGCTCTGAGAAATGAGCTGTTCACCATTGCGGTTGCCGCCATCGAGAATCAACTGACCAAAGCGGGCCATGTCACGCAGGGTCGCGTTGAAGCCGGCACCAGCCACACTGCGCCCCCAAGGGTCAGCCATAAAATAGCCATCGCGCTCGCAGCTGAGCTTGCCCCACACGCGCTCAAGATGCTCCGAACAAGACAGACCGCTTGCTCGCTCCATCACCCACGCTAACGCCTCAGTCGTTGCAGTCACGTAGTGGAAAAACCCACCGTGCTCACCCAATTTTCGCAACGAGGGGATGTACTGGTACAGCGACTCATAGCGCGAAAACTCAGTCGGCGCCGGCTGAAATCCGCAGGCGTAGCCATATTGAGAGCTTTCCGAAGCAGGATCGTCATAGACCTCGCTGTAGTCGATGCCTACCGCCATGTCGAACAGTTGCTGCACGGTTGCGTCTGCGAAGGCACCGTCGCCAAACTCAGGAACATAGGTCTTGGCCAGAGCCTCCGGGTTCAAAATGCCCGACGACACTAAGTCTTCACCGATCATGCCGATCAACGATTTGGTAACGGAGAACATGATGTGCCGGTCGCTGCGCTGCTGACCATTGAAGTACTCCTCGTGCATAACCTCGCCGTTACGCACCACGATGAAGGCGTCAGTTTTGCTCGCCTGCAGGTGCTCAGCAACCGTCACCGACTCGCCGATCACGCTTTCGAACGCCAAGCCACCCAGTGATCCGGGAGCACATTTCCACTCACTGGGAGCACCGTTCCCAGCTTTGACATCGATGGTTGGGCGCAGGCGTGCAAGATTTCTGAAAGCCCAGCGGTTGTAGGGTGGACGCATCCAGTTATCCCAGGTCACCCGGGCATCTGGAGTGGCTGGGAACCCTTGCATCAGAGAGACCGAAAGTCCACCGCTGATGACCGCTTGCTTGGCCTTACGGTACTGCTCGGCCAGATGATCAATCTTGTTATCGTTCATGACGCTGTCCCGAAAAATGACTCTGCGGTTCGTGCAGATGCCCTAAAGATTTATTACGAACAAAAACTTTAGTCAACTAAAACATTTTATTGGGATCACCTTTTCTGGTAGGCTGCATTCGACTGTGGACAACCGGATAGCGCAAGTGAGTGGATTACGTGAACGACAGATGGAGCTGCGCCGCCAGGCCATCTCCGAGGCGGCCATCGAATTGTTCAGAGATCAGGGGTATGCGCAGACGTCTATTGACCAGATAGCGAAGCTCGCCGGGGTGTCGTCACCTACCGTTTTCAAGTACTACCCGAGCAAGCAGGAGATCCTGCTGGGGTTGCTTCAGGAGGCTGATCAGCGCGCAGTGCTCGACCTGCGGGAGGTCATGCACCAGTTCGAAGACCCGGTGGATCTGCTGTGCCACCTGGAATCGCTTCTGATCAGCTACAGCCTCAAAGTCTTACCTGCCCCCATTTGGGCTGAGCTGCTGCCACTGGTGCTGAGCGGTGGAGTCGGGCTGCCTGACTCGTACCATCAAATGAACCGTAAGCTGCAGGGAGAGATTGCAAATGTGCTCAGGGCGCTTCAGGAGGCAGGCAAGCTCAGGGCGGATCTGGACGTCGAGTTGGCCGCGTTCCTCTTGAACGACTATTCCCATGTCCAGCTGATGAGGCTAGTCAAAGCGACGGATCCAGATCGCGAGGAACACAACAGCAATGTCCGGCGAATCACCTCATTGCTATTCCATGGGATGAAGGCTGGCTAGGCATTGGCTTCGTGAGAGGTTGCTGGAGCGGAGCAGCGCTCGTGCGGCAATGAAGAACCTCCCGTGGCACCTACCGGAGGTGGGATTAAAGACCCTCGCCGAGGGTTGGTCCGGAATGGAAAAGCTGCAGGGTCGGGCTTAGCTTGACTGCATCACCTGATACACCACTTAGGTGCTCGATGAGGAGCAGAGCAAAGAAAGGGCAGCAAGGCTCAAATCTTGGTTTGACAAGAAATATGCGTTTCCGGGGATTGTGGCAAAACGTGGTATTCGTCGAAAACCAGCAAGCCCACCCCTTCCAGTGCCGGGTCGGCTTGCAGGCGACGGGTAAGAATACCTTCGGTGACCACTTCGATACGGGTGCCGGGTCCCACCTTGCTGTCCAGGCGGATGCGGTAGCCCACGGTTTGCCCAACCTGCTCACCCAGCTCACTGGCCAGCCGCTCGGCCGCGGCGCGGGCGGCCAGGCGCCGGGGTTCCAGCATGAGAATGGTCTGCCCGGCCAGCCATGGCTCGTGCAACAACGCCAGCGGCACACGGGTGGTCTTGCCCGCCCCCGGGGGCGCCTCGAGCACCGCTTCGTCGCGGGTTTGCAAGGCTTGGCGCAAAGCGGGCAAGGCCGCATCAATGGGTAATGAAATCATGGTGGTCCTCGAACAGTCTGGCGAGTATAACGGCGAACCCAGCCTGCCCTATCATGGTCTTAGCATCTGGCGCAGGCGCTTCGCTTGCCCTGCTGAATACCCTTTCGGAGATTGTCATGCGCATCCCAACCCGCGCCATCGGTGGCGCACTCGTGGTTACCCTGCTGACCCAACTGACCGCCTGCGGCACCATTTTCTACCCGGACCGTCGCGGCCAGATCGGTGGCAAGATCGACCCGGTGGTTGCCGCCATGGACGCTATCGGCATCCTCTTCTACGTGATCCCCGGGCTGATCGCCTTCGGCATCGACTTCGCCACCGGCGCCATCTACTACCCAGGCGGCCACACCGCCCAGGTCGACCCGGCAAAACTGCAACAGGCCGTCAGCCCGGATGGCAAGGTCGACAACCTGAAACTGCAGGCCATTCTTGAAACCGAACTGGGCCAGCGCCTGCCGCTTGACGACCCGCGGCTTATCCAGCACCGCGGCAGTGTCGAGCAATTGGCCAGCCTTGGCCTGGTGCCAGCAGCCTGAACCACAAGGACCTGACCACGGATGATAACCACCCCGGCTGAACACCAGCGCCTGTTGCGCCTGGCCACCCGCGCCTCGGTGGCGGTGGCCGGCATCCTGGTAGTGAGCAAGGCGCTGGCCTGGTGGCTGAGCGGCTCGGTCAGCCTGCTGGCCGGGCTCACCGACTCGGCACTGGACGCCGTCGCCTCGTTCCTCAACCTGCTGGCCGTGCACTACGCCCTGCGCCCGGCTGATGACGACCACCGCTTCGGGCATGGCAAAGCCGAAGCCCTGGCCGGCATGGCGCAGGCGCTGTTCATCGGCGTCAGTGCCGTATTGATCGGCGTGCAGGCGGTCGAGCGCCTGCATACGCCACAACCCTTGGGTGATACCAGCATTGGTATCGCAGTGATGCTGCTGTCACTGGTGCTGACGGTCGCCCTGCTGGCCTTCCAGTACAAGGTCATCCGCCTGACCGGCTCCACGGCGATCCGCGCCGACTCGCTGCACTACCGTTCGGACCTGCTGCTCAATAGCAGCATCCTGCTGGCGCTGTTACTGGCCCGTTTCGGCTGGCCGCAGCTGGATGCGCTGTTCGGCCTGGGCATTGCCCTCTACATCCTGTGGAGCGCGCTGCAGATCGCGCGCGAGAGTATCGCCATCCTGATGGACAAGGAGCTGCCCGGCGATGTGGGCGAGGAAATGGCCGCGCTGGTGTTGGCCATTCCCGGGGTCAAAGGCGTGCACGACCTGCGTACGCGGCTGTCGGGCAACCAGTGGTTCGTACAACTGCACCTGGATTTGCCCGGGCAGTTGCCGCTGCATGATGCCCATGAGCTGTGCGTGGAGGCCTCGCGGGTGATCCGCCAGCGTTATCCGCAAGCGGATGTGATGGTGCATGCCGACCCGGTCTGAACCTGCGCGAGGGTCAGTTGACGCTGTACCCTCGGCCGCTGAAGCAGGCCCCCAGTGCGCGTTGGTAATTGCTGAGCACATTCGGCGGCGGCGCGTAAGTCGCGGTGGCGGGGTCGAAGCCTGACTGGCTGACCGCCCAGCGGTGGCACTGGTAACGGTCCTGCTCCTGTTGCTCCGGGCCTTGGCCATACATCGGGTACGCCATCACGTCATAGCCGCCCGCAACCGGCGGTGGCGGCGCGGGTGGCGGCGCCACTGCCGGCGGGTTGACCACCACATATTCCTGGCTGTCTGCCAGGTACTGGTAGTAGGTATCGGCAACCAGGAAGAACAACGCCCCACCCACCCACACTTCCCGTGCATACGGCGGCAGGTAATTGACCCGCACCCCGTAAGGCGGGGTTACCACGATGTAATTGCCGCCATGCGGGCGGTACCAGTAACCGCCGGAGTAGAAGTAGTCACGGCCGCGATAGGGCACTTTCCAGTAGCGGTCAGGGAAACGATCGACCGTGTGCCCAGGGCGGTACTGCGGCCCCGGCCCCCAGCCATTGCCATGGCCGTCCGGGCGCCCCTGCCAGTCGCCACCGGGCCTTGGCCCCGGCCCCCCGGCTTGCCAGCGATGCTCATCGCCATGGCGACGGGGAATATCCTGGTAGTAGCCCTGCCGGGGCGGCTGGGTCTGGCGCACTTCGTCGCGGGCGTTCAGCGGCCGACCGGGCCCAGGGTCGCCGGGCCCTTCGGCCAGCGCTCCAAGGCTGATGCCCAACCCCAGCAAACCAACACCTGCCAACTGCCAGATGCGCGACGTCATGGTATTCCTCTCGGTAGGTAAACTGCAGCAGGCAGCCAGTCTACCGTGCTCTTCAGACCGGCCTATTAAAATTACCGACATGAAAAAAGGGAGGCCGCAGGGCCTCCCTTCAGGAATTGTCGTCCGTGCTCGGCACTTGTGGCGCCGGCTCACCTCACAGCGTCTTCTGGAAGCTGTGTAGCCCGGGGGCCTGCGGATCCGGTTGGATGGCTGGCCGCGACCGCCCGCCTAGGGCGCGTCGCCGTGGACTGATGTCCGGGCAGTGATTCTGTTGATAAAGATACCGGACAGCTGGCAGCAGCGGATTGCGAAGATTGCTCATATAAATAGTACTTGCGCAATTTTTCACCCTGGAATGATAATTCGCCGCAATCCGAACAGAAAAGGCAAATGCCATGAGCAAACTCGACCGCTATGACCTGAGCATCCTCGCCGAATTGCAGCGCGATGCGCGCATTTCCAACCAGGAATTGGCCGAGCGCATCGGCTTGTCGCCTTCGCCATGCTCGCGTCGGGTCAAGCAGCTGGAGGACGACGGCTACATCTCCCGCCAGGTCGCCCTGCTCGACCGCAAGAAGCTGGGTCTGAGCCTGACCGCCTACGTGCTGATCGGCATGGACCGGCACACGCCGGAGCGCTTCGAGACCTTCGAGGCCGCTATCCGCAACCTGCCACAGGTATTGGAATGCAGCCTGGTCACCGGCATGGATGCCGACTACCAGTTGAAGGTGGTGGTGGCCGACATGGACCACTATCAGAAACTGCTGCTCGGCAGCCTGACCCGCATCGAAGGCGTCACCAGCGTGCGTTCGAGTTTCGTGCTGAACCAGGTGCTGGCCAGCACCGCGCTGCCATTGACCCACCTTCGGTAATTGCCCGCGCCTGCGGGCGTATACTCGAGCGCTCAAACTGCCTGGAGAACACCGATGGATCCCGCCGTATTCGAAGAGTGGATGATGATCATCCTGGTTACCGTGCTGATCGGTTTCATGGGTTTCATCGTCTGGGACCTGGCGAAAAAGTCCAAGGCGGGCAAGTTCGGTACGCTGATCCTGTTCTTCGTGCTGGGGCTGGGGGTGCTGGCCTTTATCATCAAGAGCGTGGTGGTGGGGTTTCTTGAAGGGGTTTAGGGCTTGGGAATGCGGGGAGCGCTTTGCGCTCCATCGCGACACAAGGCCGCTCCTACAGGGGTCGCACAAAGCGGGGATCGCGACCCAAGGCATGGTTTTGCGCGGTTCTGTAGGAGCGGCCTTGTGTCGCGATGGGCCGCAAAGCGGCCCCCACTAGCGCTGCAATTTTGCCGGAACCTCCCGCCAGCACCCCTGCTCCAACCCCTCCAGCGCCCAGTCACCAATGCGTACCCGCACCAGGCGCAAGGTCGGCAACCCCACCGCTGCCGTCATGCGCCGCACCTGGCGGTTACGCCCTTCACGAATCACCAGCTCCAGCCAGCTGGTCGGCACGCTCTTGCGAAAACGCACCGGCGGGTTGCGCGGCCACAACGCGGGCTCGGCCAGGCGCCGCGCCTCGGCCGGCAAGGTCGGCCCATCGTTCAGTTCCACGCCGTCACGCAAACGCTGCAACTGCTCGTCGCTCGGCTCACCTTCCACCTGCACCCAGTAGGTCTTGGCCAGCTTGTGCTTAGGGTCGGCAATCCGCGCTTGTAGCCCGCCATCGTTGGTCAGCAACAGCAAGCCTTCACTGTCACGGTCCAGCCGCCCGGCCGGGTATACGCCCGGGATGTCGATGAAGTCCTTGAGCGTCGCCCGCCCTTCGCCGTCACTGAACTGGGTCAGCACGTCGAACGGTTTGTTGAACAGGATCAGGCGGGGCTCGGCCGGCGGCGCCTTGGCCTGGCGACGCGGGCCGGCGGCAGGCCGCGCCTGGGGGCGGCGCGGCTTGTTACGGGGTGGCAGTGACATGGATCCTCAGCGGAACGGCGGCTCATCGAAGCTGCGCAGTTTACGCGAGTGCAACGAGTTGAGCTCGGTGCGCAGCAGGTCGAGGGCGGCAATGCCGATCTTCAGGTGCTGGCTGACCGCCCGGTTATAGAAGGCGTTGGCCGAACCTGGCAGCTTGATCTCGCTGTGCAGCGGTTTGTCGGACACGCACAGCAAGGTGCCGTACGGTACCCGCAAGCGGTAGCCCTGGGCGGCAATGGTGCCGCTTTCCATATCTACCGCCACGGCACGTGAAAGGTTGATCAGCGGCCGCTCCTGGGCCCAGCGCAGCTCCCAGTTACGGTCATCGTAGGTCAGCACGGTGCCGGTGCGCAGGCGCTTCTTCAACTGTTCGCCACGCTCTCCGGTCACTTGCGCAGCCGCTTCCTGCAGCGCCAACTGCACTTCGGCCAGGGCCGGGATCGGAATGTTCGGCGGCACCACGCGGTCGAGAATGCCGTCGCGGCGCATGTAGGCGTGTGCCAGAACATAGTCGCCAATGGTCTGCGACTGGCGCAGGCCGCCGCAGTGGCCAATCATCAACCAGCAATGCGGGCGCAACACCGCCAGATGGTCGGTGATGTTCTTCGCATTCGACGGGCCGACGCCGATGTTGACCAAGGTGATGCCGTCACCGTCGGCGGCGATCAGGTGGTAGGCCGGCATCTGGTAACGGTGCCAGACCACGCTGGCAACCAGCGCCTGGGCTTCGCCATGGTCCATGCCCTTTTCGATGGCCACGTTGCCCGGCAGCACCATGCGCACGAAACGCGGGTCGTCACGCAACTGCTCCAGGCCATGGCTGATGAACTGGTCGACATAGCGGTGGTAGTTGGTCAGCAGGATCCACGGCTGCATGTGGCGCCAGTCGCTGCCGGTGTAATGCACCAGGCGGCGCAGCGAGAAGTCGACGCGTGCGGCATCGAACAGTGCCAGCGGCAACACGTCGGCATGATCCCAGTCGTACAGGCCGTCGGCGATATTGTCGGTGGCGGCCGACAGGTCGGTGCTGGGGAACACCCGCGCCAACTGCGCGGCGGTGATGCCGCTGCCGGCCAGTTCGTCACCCTGGTCGACCACATAGGGGTAAGGGATATTCTGTTCGCTGACGCCCACTTCTACGGTAACGGTGTAGTCGTGCATCAGCGGGCGCAGCTGCTCCAGCAGATAACCACGGAACGCCGCGGGCTGGGTGACAGTGACGCTGTAGGTGCCGGCCACCTGCACCTTGGCATAGGCGCGCGTGGTGGCGGCGACTTCGCCATGGCTGTAGTAGGTCAGGCGCAGGGCCGGGTAGCGGAACAGGTCGCGCTGCTCGGCGTCGGGTTCGGTGCGGTCTTTCAGATAACGCTTGAGCGCAAGGCTTAGGGCACCGGTGGCTTGTTCATGCAGGGCCGCCAGACGATCGACGGCCTGTTCGGGGGTATCAACGACTACAAAAGCGTGGCTCACACTGTGCTTCCTGTCTGGACATGCATGTGAACCATCTTGCCTGCCTTCTTGGCTAAATACATCCCCATTGATCGGTGCTGGATTCTTCGCGGGCGCGCCCGCTCCCACAGGTACGGCACCGCCCGGGACATCCATGAAGATCTTGGGAGCGGGCATGCCCGCGAACAAGCCGAATCAATTCGCCCAGGCTGGCGTCGCCCGCGCCACCAATGCCTGCACATCCACACCGCGCGGCAACGCCCCATACACCCGGCCGCCGCCCGCCAACCGGCTGCCAATGAACGCATCACTCACCAACGCATTGCCCGCCTCCAGCAACAGCTTGGCCTGCAACGCCAGGGCAATGTCCTCGGTCAACTGCCGCGCGCGGTACTGCATGTCGCCAGTATCGGCAAACGCCCCCTTGAGGTTGCCGATATGCGCCGCCAAACGTGGGTCGCCATGCCCATCGCCCAGCTCGGCGAACAAGGCATCAAGCACCCCCGGTTCCTTGGAAAGGGCCCGCAGCACATCCAGGCACTGCACATTGCCCGAGCCTTCCCACGCCGAGTTCACCGGTGCTTCGCGGTACAGCCGGGGCAGGATGCTGTCTTCCACATAACCGGCACCGCCCAGGCATTCGGCGGCTTCGTTGATCATGGCCGGCGCACGCTTGCAGATCCAGTACTTGCCCACTGCCGTCACCAGGCGGGCGAAGTGCGCCTGCTGCGGGTCTTCGAGCTGCTCCAGCGCCTGCCCCATGCGCAGGCTGAGGGCGAGCGCAGCCTCGCTCTCCAGGGCAAGGTCGGCAAGCACGTTCTGCATCAGCGGCTGCTCATTCAACACGCGCCCACCGACCTTGCGGTACGCGCAGTGGTGGGTAGCCTGGGTCAGCGCCTGGCGCATCAGCGCACTGGAGCCGACCATGCAATCGAAGCGGGTCATGGCGACCATTTCGATGATGGTCGGCACACCACGGCCTTCTTCGCCGATCATCCACGCCAACGCCCCGCGAAACTCCACCTCGCTGGAGGCGTTCGAGCTGTTGCCCAGCTTGTTCTTCAGGCGCTGGATATAGAACTGGTTGCGGCTGTCATCCGGGCGGTGGCGCGGCAGCAGGAAACAACTCAGCCCCTTTTCGGTTTGTGCCAGGGTAAGGAAGGCATCGCACATCGGCGCCGAACAGAACCACTTGTGGCCGACCAGCTCGTAGGCCTGACCCGGGCCCGGCGCCCCGACCGGGTAGGCCCGGGTGGTGTTGGCCCGCACATCGGTGCCGCCCTGTTTTTCGGTCATGGCCATACCCAGGGTGACACCGGCCTTGTGCCGGTCGCCGACATTGCGCGGGTCATACTCGCAGGCGAGGATTTTCGGTAGCCAGTACTCGGCCAGCTCGGGTTGCAAGCGCAGGGCTGGCACGGCGGCGAAGGTCATGGTCAACGGGCAGCCGCTGCCGGCTTCGGCCTGGCTGTGCAGGTAGGTCATGGATGCCCGTGCCACATGCGCCCCGGGGCGCGGCTCGGCCCATGGCAGCGACGGCAGGCCGTGCTCGATCGCGGTGCGCATCAGTTCGTGGTAGGCCGGATGGAACTCGACCAGGTCGATGCGATGGCCGTAGCGGTCGTGGCTGCTGAATTCGGGTTTGTGGGCGTTGGCCAGAAAGCCAGCCTGCATCAGCGGCCCCCCGGCCAGGGCGCCGTAGGCATCGATCCGCGACTGCGCCCAGCCCGCGCCGAAACGCCGCGACCACTCCTGGAGTGGCAGGTCGAGGCGGTAAAGGTTGGCACCGTCTAGCGACGGTGGCTGGTTGGTAACTTCGTGGGTTTCAGCGTACTGGTGCAGGTTCATCGGGGGCTCCTGGATCCGGGTAGGCTTGAAAAACCCAGTGAAGCACTGCCTGCGGGGTTGGCAAAGTGGCATTCGTGACTAAAGGTGTGGTGGTGGGGGCATGGGGTGTAGATGCAGCGCCTGCGAGATCGAGCGCCGCCCCCCCTCAAACCGAACGACGCTTCTGCAAGATACCCACCGGCACCTGCCCCTGCGAAACCGCCATATTCAAACTCAACTCAAACCGGCTCCCCAACCCGCGCGTCGACTCATGCGCCAACCGCGCACCCAGCAACTCGCCCATCTGCCGGCAGATCGACAGCCCGATCCCCAACCCGCCATAGCGGCGGGTCATCGAGCCATCTACCTGGAAGAACCGCTGATACAACGTCGCCTGGTCCAGGTCATCGAAGCCGATACCGCTGTCGCTGACAGTGAAGGTCAGCGCCATGTCATCCGGCCCCACCCGGCGCCCGCGCACCTGGATCACCACGCCGCCCTGATGGGTGAACTTCAACCCGTTATCCACCAGGCATCCCAGGCAACGCGCCAGCTTGGGCCCGTCACCCAGTAACCCATCCGGCAAATCGGCCGGGATATCCAGGCTCAGGTACAGGCCCTTGGCCAATGCCTGGCCGGCATAACCGGCGCGCAGGCTCTGCAACAAAGTACGCAGGCTGAACGGCGCCGGCTGCGCCCGCAGGCGCCCCGCTTGCAGCTCGGACAGCGTAAGGATGGCATCGACCATGTCCATCATGCCTTGCGCCGAACCGACCGCTGTACGGTGGTACTGGGCCATCTCGCCTTCCATCGGCAAGGTATGCATCAACTCCAGCGAGCCAATCACCCCGTTCATCGGCGTGCGCAGTTCATGGGTCACACTGGCCAGAAATTCGTCCTTCAACCGGTTGCTCCTGGCCAACTGCAGATTCAGTTGTTCCAGCGTACGGCCGGTTTCACGCAAGACCTGCGCCTGCTGCTCGCGCAGGATGTTGATGCGGTCGGCCAGCGCCAGCGACAGCAGCGCCACCTCCAGTGCCGAACCCAGCTGGCTGGCATACATGGTGATGAACACGTTCGGCAGGTAGCCCAGCACCATCAGGGTGTTGACCAGGCCACCAAGCAGGAACGCCGTCCAGGCAATGATGAACCAACGCGCCAGGCGCAACCCGCGCCACCAGGCATACAGCCCGGCGCTGAACACGCTGACGGTGAACAGCAGCGCCAGCAGGGTGGCCATGCGCAGCGCCACCCCATAGGTCATGCTCACGGCCAGCACCATGACCGCCACGCCCCCCAGCATCAACAGCTGCAATAGCCGATCGAAGCCCCGGCTGATACTGCCAAGCTGAAGGAAGTGGCGGGCGAACTGGCAGGCGAACAGCGCGGCAGCACCGATGCTCAGCGGTGTCGCGGCATTCGCCCACCAGGGACTGTCTGGCCAGAAGTAGGCAACACCGGCGCCATTCACCGACACCTGGTAAAGGCCGAACGAGGCGATATAGAGGATGTAGTAGAGGTAGCTGACGTCGCGCACGCTGAGGTAGATGAACAGGTTGTACACCAGCATCACCAGCAGCACGCCATAAATCATGCCCAGCACATACAGGCGGGTCGGTTGCGCCTCGATGTAGGCCTCGGGGGCCCATAGCGCCAGCGGCGCCTGCACCGAGCCCTGGCTGTGCAGCCGCAGGTAAGCGGTAGTCACCTGGCCGGGCGGCAGCTGCAGTTCGAACAGATAATTGCTCTGGCGCACTTGCCGGCTGTCGTAGGGCAAGGCATCGCCGGTGCGCTGGGCCAGGCGGTAGCCGCCATTGCCATCGGCCAGGTACAGCTCCAGATGATCCAGGGGCGGGTAGGCCAGTTCCAGCAGCCACTGCCGGGGCGCAGCACCGGGCGCCGCAACCGGGCGCAACTCGACCTTGAGCCAGAACACCGAAGTGGAATAACCGGCGTTCAGCACCTCATCTGGGTGGGGGCGGAAGTATCTGGCGAAGTCCGGGGCGCTGACTTGGGCGATGCTGCTACTGCCATGCGGGTCCTCATAAACCTGCATGACCTTGCCCAGCGGCAGGTGCCGGGTAGCCTCGTCGAAATCGACTGCGCCGGCCAGCACGGGCAGCATCCCCAGAAGCACAATCAGCAAATAGCGCATACAGCCCCAGCCTGGTCTGTGCAGTCGCGTCGCGGTTGCCTCCCATCCGTTTGAGACGACGTGATCCAGCAGAGTCCGTTTGTCGAGTTATCCAAGCACTCTAGCATAGCTGTAACCGCTGGCAATCGGCCATGCCAAAACGCGAAAAAAGGCTTCTAAATCAATAGTTTGAGGGAGGACTCCAACCATAAGCTGACCATTCGATCAGTAAATCCGGCTTGTCGGACGATTCTCCCAAACAGGTTTGGTGGTAAGCTCGCCGACCATGAATACCTACAGCTCCCGCCCCGTTGTCCTCTGTCTCTCCGGCCACGACCCAAGTGGCGGCGCCGGCCTGCAGGCAGATATCGAAGCCCTGCTCGCCCAAGGCTGTCACGCTGCACCCGCCGTGACTGCCCTGACCGTGCAGGATACCGTCAATGTTTCCGACTTCCGGGTACTCGACCGCGAGTGGGTGCTGGCCCAGGCTAACGCCGTACTGGCCGACTCCACGGTTGCCGCGGTCAAGCTGGGCATGCTTGGCTCGATCGACATGGTCGACACCGTGGCCGAGCTGCTGGCCGCCCACCCGCACCTGCCGCTGGTCTGCGACCCGGTGCTGCGCGCCGGCGGCGGCGGCCGCCTGGGCAAGGATGAAGTAGGCTATGCCCTGCGCGAACGCCTGCTACCGCTGGCGACCATCGCCACGCCGAACCTGCCTGAAGCACGCATTCTCGCCGAACTGCCCGAGGGCAGCGCCGACGCGTGTGCCGAGAAGCTCTTGCCGTTCTGCAAGCACCTGCTGATTACCGGCGGGCACGGCGACGAAGACGAAATCCACAACCGCCTGTACACCCAGAACGGCCAGCAATACACCTGGACCTGCCAGCGCCTGCCAGGCAGCTACCATGGCTCGGGCTGCACCCTGGCCAGCGCCCTGGCCGGCCGCCTGGCCCTGGGCGAGCAGCTGGAAAGTGCCGTACGCAGCGCCCTCGACTACACCTGGCGCACCCTGCGTGACGCCGAGCAGCTGGGCAAAGGCCAGTACGTGCCGCGCCGCCTGCCCCTGGACTTCTGCGCTTGAAACGAGGCTTTCCATGAAGCTACGTGGCCTGTATGCCATTACCGACAGTCAGCTGCTTGCCAGCCGTTTCCTGTCTTATGTCGAAGCGGCGCTGGAAGGCGGCGTGTGCCTGCTGCAATACCGCGACAAAAGCGACGACGCAGCGCGCCGGCTGCGTGAAGCCGAAGCGCTGATGAAGCTGTGCGAGCGCTATGGCACGCGGCTGCTGATCAACGACGACGCCGAACTGGCCGCGCGCCTGGGCGTCGGCGTGCACCTGGGCCAGACCGACGGCCCGCTGACCCCGGCCCGGGCCCTGCTCGGCCGCCAGGCGATCATCGGTTCCACCTGCCACGCCAGCCTCGCGCTGGCCGCCCAGGCCGCCGAGGAAGGTGCCAGCTACGTGGCCTTCGGCCGCTTCTTCAACTCCGTGACCAAGCCCGGCGCGCCTGCCGCCAGTACCGACCTGCTGGAGCAGGCTCGCGCCCAGGTAAAGCTGCCGATCGCGGTGATCGGCGGCATTACCCTCGACAACGCCGCCCCGCTGGTCGCCCATGGCGCCGACCTGCTGGCGGTGATCCACGGCCTGTTCGGTGCCGACAGCGCGCAGGAAGTTACCCGCCGCGCCCGCGCCTTCAACGCCTTGTTCGCATCCTGATTCGAGAGATTCCCATGTCCCGTTCCGAAGCCCTGTTCGCCCAAGCCCAGAAGCACATCCCCGGCGGCGTCAACTCGCCGGTCCGCGCTTTCAAGAGCGTTGGCGGTACGCCGCTGTTCTTCAAGCATGCCGAGGGCGCCTACGTCGTTGACGAGGACGACAAGCGCTATGTCGATTACGTCGGCTCCTGGGGCCCGATGATCCTCGGCCACGGCCACCCCGAGGTGCTGGAGTCGGTGCGCAGGCAGCTGCAGCACGGGCTGTCCTACGGTGCGCCAACGGCCATGGAAACCGAAATGGCCGACCTGGTCTGCTCGATCGTGCCGTCGATGGAAATGGTGCGCATGGTCAGCTCGGGCACCGAAGCCACCATGAGCGCCATCCGCCTGGCCCGTGGCTACACCGGCCGCGATGCCATCATCAAGTTCGAAGGCTGCTACCACGGCCACTCGGACAGCCTGTTGGTAAAAGCCGGCTCCGGCCTGCTGACCCAGGGCGTCCCCAGCTCGGCGGGCGTGCCAGCCGACTTCGCCAAGCACACCCTGACCCTGCCGTTCAACGACATCGCTGCCGTCGAGAAGACCCTGGCCGAAGTTGGCCAGACCGTGGCCTGCATCATTGTCGAGCCAGTGGCCGGCAACATGAACTGCGTGCCACCGGCCCCGGGCTTCCTCGAAGGGCTGCGCGAGCAGTGCGACAAGCATGGCGTGGTGCTGATCTTCGACGAAGTGATGACTGGCTTCCGCGTTTCCCTGGGTGGCGCCCAGGGCCATTACGGCATCACCCCGGACCTGTCCACCTTCGGCAAGATCGTCGGCGGCGGCATGCCGGTCGGCTGCTTCGGCGGCAAGCGTGAAATCATGGGCTGCATCGCCCCGCTGGGCCCGGTCTACCAGGCCGGCACCCTGTCGGGTAACCCGCTGGCCATGGCCGCCGGCCTGACCACCCTGAAGCTGATCAGCCGCCCCGGCTTCCACGCCGAGCTGACCGACTACACCAGCCGCATGCTCGACGGCCTGCAACAGCGCGCCGATGCCGCCGGGGTGCCGTTCGTCACCACCCAGGCCGGTGCCATGTTCGGCCTGTACTTCAGCGGTGCCGACGATATCGTCACCTTCGATGACGTGATGGCCAGCGATGCCGAGCGCTTCAAGCGCTTCTTCCACCTGATGCTCGACGGTGGCGTGTACCTGGCACCGAGCGCGTTCGAGGCAGGCTTCACCTCCATCGCCCATGGCGACAAGGAGTTGCAGATCACCCTGGATGCGGCTGAAAAGGCGTTTGCTGCCCTGAAGTGATGCTTTGCCTGTACCGGGATCTTCGCGGGCTCACCCGCAAAGAGGCCGGTACAGGCAACAATTATTCATGCACAATCAGCTGACTTCCCCAACCAAGCAGAAATTCGAGTAAAACTTTGTAAGGTTGGCGCTGCTTATCCCATAATGTGCCACCAGAGACATTGGCCGCAGCTTTGCAGAGGTAAGTCGATCCCCATGAACCGCACCGGCCGCGCCCTGACCCTGGGCTGCCTGTTGCTTCTTCAGCCCCTGCTGGCCCTGGCGGAGGGCGGTAACTCGTTGCTCATTCCGGCAACGGGGCGCTGCACCTTGAACGTTCAGCCTGAAGACCTGGCAAACGCCCTCAAGGCCTGCGAGCAGACCGCCAGCGCGGGGGACGCCCAGGCGCAGTTCGAACTGGGCGAGTACTACTACACGCAAACCCCCAAGAACCTGAACAAAGCCCTGGACTGGTTCCAGAAAGCCTCGCTGCAAGGCCAGGCCGATGCCCAGTATCGCCTGGGGGCCATGTTCTTCCATGGCGAAGGGGTCAAGGCCAACAATGTGCAGGCGTACATCCTGCTGAAAATGGCCGCGGTCAACGGTGCCGAAGACGCGCTGGACATGGCCGACGAAGTCACCGAGCAAATGCCTCGCGACGACCTGGAGCATGCCACCCAGGTGCTCGGCCAGATTTTCCGCAAATACCTGCTGGAACTGCAGAACGCCGAAGGGCGCACGCCGTTCTCGCCGTTGCCCTGACCGCCAGTACGCCAGCATGGGTACACGCGCCCGGTGCAGGGCGAACATACCCTTGATCGTTTCAGTGCTTTCGCCACTGCCATTCAAGGGTTATTCTTGAGTTCAACTCCATTGCCGTCGAGCGGCTAAAAACGACCTTGAACGCACCCATAGAACCCCATCGTTTCATCCTCGAACCATTCGAGGCCAACCGTTTCGCCAACTTGTGCGGCCAGTTCGACGAGCACCTGCGCCTGATCGAACAGCGCCTGGCCATCGAAATACGCAACCGTGGCAATCAGTTCGAACTGATCGGCGAACCCAAGACAACCTCTGCGGCCGAACAGCTGCTGCGCCGTCTCTACCGTGAGACCAAGGCCACTGACCTGTCGCCGGAAACTGTGCACCTGTACCTGCAGGAGTCGGCCGTCGAGCACATCGACAACCCGGCCGTCAACGAAGTCAGCGTGTCGCTGCGCACCCGCAAGGGCAATATTCGCCCGCGCGGTCTGAACCAGCAGCGCTACGTCAAGGAAATCCTCGCCAACGACATCAACTTCGGCATCGGCCCGGCCGGTACCGGCAAGACGTACCTGGCAGTGGCCTGCGCCGTGGATGCACTGGAGCGCGAGCAGGTGCGCCGTATCCTGCTGGTACGCCCGGCGGTCGAGGCAGGCGAAAAGCTTGGCTTCCTGCCTGGCGACCTGGCGCAGAAGATCGACCCGTACCTGCGCCCGCTGTATGACGCCTTGTACGAAATGCTCGGCTTCGAGCACGTGGCCAAGCTGATCGAGCGCCAGGTCATCGAGATCGCCCCGCTGGCGTACATGCGCGGCCGCACCCTGAACAACAGCTTCATCATCCTCGACGAAAGCCAGAACACCACGCTCGAGCAGATGAAAATGTTCCTGACCCGCATCGGCTTCGGCTCTACCGCGGTGATCACCGGCGACATCACCCAGGTCGACCTGCCCCGTGGCACCAAGTCAGGCCTGGCACACGTCATCGAAGTATTGCGGGACGTGCCGGGTATCAGTTTCACCCACTTCCAGCCCAAAGACGTGGTTCGTCATCCACTGGTGCAGCGTATCGTCGAGGCCTATGACCGCTTCGATGCCCGCCAGGCCAAGCCTGAGGCACCCGGCAAAGATGCTTGAACTCGACATTCAACGGGCCACCGATGCCGCTGCCCCGGGCGACGAGGACTTCCGCCGTTGGTGTGAGCTGGCCTTGCGCCAGCGCAGCGCCGACTCGGAAATGACCATTCGCCTGGTCGACGAAGCCGAAGGCCGTGAGCTGAACCACACCTACCGGCACAAGGACTACGCGACCAACGTGCTGTCGTTCCCTGCCGATGTACCCGATGACCTGCTCGATATCCCGCTACTGGGCGACCTGGTCATCTGCGTGGCGGTGGTGGAGCGCGAAGCGGCCGAACAAGGCAAGGCGCTGAACGCGCATTGGGCCCACCTGGTCATCCACGGCTGCCTGCACCTGCTTGGCTACGACCACATCGACGATGAGGAAGCCGAGGAGATGGAAGGCCTGGAACGAGAATTGCTGGCAGAACTGGGTCACCCCGACCCCTATGCCGATGATGAAACCGACACCCTCACACACTGATACACGAAGGATCACGAGAACCGCCATGAGCGAAGATCGATCGAGCAACGGGCAGAAGTCCTGGCTGGGTAAACTGACCCAGGCTTTTGCCCATGAGCCGAAAAACCGCCAGGAGCTGCTGGAGCTGCTGCGCGAAGCCCATCAGAACAAACTGCTGGACAGCGAGGCGCTGACCATTGTCGAAGGCGCCATCCAGGTCGCCGACCTGCAGGTGCGCGACATCATGGTCCCGCGCTCGCAGATGATCAGCATCAAGGCCAGCCAGTCGCCGCGCGAATTCCTGCCGGCGGTGATCGACGCCGCGCACTCGCGCTACCCGGTGATCGGCGAAAGCCACGACGATGTGCTCGGGATCCTGCTCGCCAAGGACCTGCTGCCGCTCATCCTCAAAGAGAACGGCGACAGCTTCAATATCAAGGACCTGCTGCGCCCGGCCACCTTCGTGCCCGAGTCCAAGCGCCTGAACGTGCTGTTGCGCGAGTTCCGTGCCAACCACAACCACATGGCCGTGGTCATCGACGAATATGGCGGCGTGGCCGGCCTGGTCACCATCGAGGATGTGCTGGAGCAGATCGTTGGCGATATCGAGGACGAGCACGATGTCGAGGAAGACAGCTACATCAAGCCGCTGCCCAGCGGTGATTTCCTGGTCAAGGCGCTGACCCCGATCGAAAACTTCAACGAGTTCTTCGACAGCGAGTTCTCCGATGACGAGTTCGACACCGTCGGCGGCCTGGTGATGAGTGCCTTTGGCCACCTGCCCAAGCGTAACGAAACCACCGAGATCGGCGCCTACAAGTTCCGTATTCTCAACGCCGACAGCCGGCGGATACACTTGCTGCGCCTGACCCCGATCAACCGTTAAGGACAAACATGCGTTGGATCACCCGCCCCGGCTGGCCCGGTAACCTGCTGGCCCTGGCGGCCGGCGCATCCACCCTCCTGGCCCTGGCACCGTTCGATATCTGGCCGCTGGCCTTGCTATCGATCGCCCTGCTCTACCTGGGCCTGCGCGAGCTCAGCCCGCGCCAGGCCATGTGGCGTGGCTGGTGGTTCGGGTTTGGCCTGTACGGCGCGGGCACCTGGTGGATCTACGTCAGCATGACCACCTACGGCGGCGCCTCGCCGTTGCTGGCGATCGTGCTGTTGTTGGCATTTTTTGCCGCCCTGGCATGGTTCTTCGCCCTGCCCACCTGGTTGTGGGCGCGCTGGTTGCGGCGCAACGAAGCGCCGCTGGCCGACGCCTTGTGTTTCGCCGCCCTGTGGCTGCTGCAGGAAGCTTTCCGCGGCTGGTTCCTGACCGGTTTTCCCTGGCTCTACGCCGGTTACAGCCAGCTCGACGGGCCGTTGGCAGGCCTTGCCCCGCTGGGTGGCGTATGGCTGGTTTCCTTCGCCCTGGCCCTCACTGCCGCCCTGCTGTGCAACCTGCACCGCCTGCGCGCGCGCCCTTCGTTCCTGGCCATTGCCGCGGTGCTGTTGCTGGCGCCCTGGGCCCTGGGCCTGGCACTCAAAGGCCATGCCTGGACCAAGCCGGCTGGCGACCCGCTGAAAGTGGCGGCCATTCAGGGCAACGTCGAACAGGACCTGAAATGGGACCCGGCGCACATCGATGCACAACTGGCGCTGTACCGTGACCTGAGCTTCAGTTCCAAGCCAGTGGACCTGCTGGTGTGGCCCGAAACCGCGGTACCGGTGCTCAAGGACCAGGCCCAGGGCTACATCGATGTGATGGGCCGCTTTGCCGCCGAACGGCATTCGGCGCTGATCACCGGCGTACCGGTACGCGAAGAGGTGCACCACCAGCGCCGCTACTACAACGGTATCACGGTGGCCGGCGAAGGCGATGGCACCTACCTCAAGCAGAAACTGGTGCCGTTTGGCGAGTATGTGCCGCTGCAGGACATGCTGCGTGGCGCCATCGAGTTCTTCAACCTGCCCATGTCGGACTTTGCCCGCGGCCCGGAAGACCAGCCACTGCTGCAGGCCAAGGGTTACCAGATTGCCCCGTACATCTGCTACGAAGTGGTCTACCCGGAATTCGCTGCAGGGCTGGCAGCGCGTAGCGACCTGCTGCTGACCATCAGCAACGACACCTGGTTCGGCACCTCGATCGGCCCGCTGCAGCACCTGCAGATGGCGCAGATGCGTGCGTTGGAAGCCGGCCGCTGGATGATCCGCGCCACCAACAATGGTGTAACCGCGCTGATCGACCCGTTCGGCCGTATCACCACGCAGGTACCACAATTCCAGCAGGCGGTGATGTATGGCGAAGTGGTGCCGATGCAGCAGCTCACGCCCTACCTGCAATGGCGTTCGTGGCCGCTGGCGATTGTCTGCGTGCTGCTGCTGGGCTGGGCATTGCTGGCCGGGCGCATAGCCAAAACTGTCTAACCGGCATTACACGGTCCCTGTAGGAGCGGCCTTGCGTCGCGATGGGCTGCAAAGCAGCCCCGGCAATCTTGAGATAGAGCTGAGATCCGGGGCTGCTGCGCAGCCCATCGCGACACATGGCCGCTCCTACAAGGAACCGCGCAAACCTGAATTCAATAGAACACCCGGTACCCCACCAGCCCCACCACCTCATTAAGCAACTGCCCGCTCTGCCACATCGCCCGGCCTTCCGGCAGCAACCCGCCGAACGGCCGCGCATGCTCGCGCCCAAGGAACCCCACCGGCGCCGGCACCACCTCGAACCCCGCCTGTTCAAAGCTCCAGCGCGAGCGCTGCATGTGCCAGGCCTGGGTGACCACCACCACACGGCGAATCCCCAGCGGCTGCAGCACCTTGGCCGACAGCTGGGCGTTCTCCCAGGTCGTGCGGCTGGCCTCTTCGCGCCACCTCACCTCGACCGCGAAATCCTCACGCAGGCGATCGGCCATCAACCGCGCCTCACTCGGCGGCGTGCCATAGTGCAGCCCGCCACTGGTCAGCACCGGCAAACCGGAGGCCTTGGCCAGCCGCGCAGCAAACCGCATGCGCTCTAGCGCCGTGGCCGTGGGCTGGTCACTGCCGCCCCAGGCCGGGTCACCACGTTCACGGCCCGCGCCCAGCACCACGATGGCGTCTGCCCGCCCTGCCAGGCCCGCCCAGTCGCCCACGGCCAGTGGCGGCTCGGTCTCCAGCACGCGGGCCGTTTCCTGCACCACCAGCGGCAAGCTCATCAGCCACAAGCCACCCAGCCCCACCCCAAAACACAGCGCCGCCAGCCGTGGCCGGCGCGCACGCCACCACCATGCGGCAAGCAGCAACAGGAACAAGATGCCCGGCGGCATCAGCCATTGCTTGATGAAAAATCGTATGGGCATCGGCCACACCTCCTTGGCAGGCGTGCAGCCTAAAAGGATCGGCACCGGTCAACAAGGTAGGGCCGGTGCCGATCGAAAGCTGTATGAATGATGAATGACCGTGGCGCGATGGCCTGCGCCGGGCGCCCTGAACGACTAGCGCTGGCGCAGCGTTCTGGAACTGGCCGCGGTGGCAGCGCGCTTCTGGTCCTTGAGCCAGATAATCTTGGCTGATGCCGGCTCCGCTTGTGGGTAACTGCCGACAGCAGCATTACGGCGCCCCGGAAGGGCTTCCAGGTAGGCCTTGATCACTTCGAACTCTGCGTGGCTGAGGCCACGCAACTCCAGCTCGGCTGGCATCTCGTCGCGCAATCGCACAGAGGTCCTGGCGCTTTCGAGTGCCAGGCCAAGCCGGTCGATCAGGCGCTCGTAAAGCTCCGGTCTGATTGCGGGTAGCTGCGTCTCTCCCATCCGTTCACCTCATTGAAGATAAGAATATCTCCCCCCACACCAGAGCTTAGCGTCGTTGCAAAAAGCAGCCGGGCGCAGCGACCAGCGGCCATTCGCAACGAAGGTTTCCCACGATACGCAGCGCTGCTGTATGCTACGGCGTTCACTCTAAATGACACCGGAGTGCCGGACGCAGCGAGGTTCCGCTGCCTGGAACAAGGTCTCTTCCCTCTCAGCAAAAAGTAGCCATGCACGAACAATACACGCCCCGTGATATCGAAGCCGCCGCCCAGAACTTCTGGGACGAGCAACAATCGTTCGCTGTTACCGAACAGCCAGGCAAGGACACCTACTACTGCCTGTCGATGTTCCCGTACCCGAGCGGCAAGCTACACATGGGCCACGTGCGCAACTACACCATCGGTGACGTGATTGCCCGCTACCAGCGCATGCTGGGCAAGAACGTGCTGCAGCCGATGGGCTGGGACGCTTTCGGCATGCCCGCGGAAAACGCGGCGATGAAGAACAACGTCGCCCCGGCCAAGTGGACGTACGAAAACATCGAGTACATGAAGACCCAGCTCAAGAGCCTGGGCCTGGCCATCGACTGGGCACGTGAAGTGACCACCTGCAAGCCTGACTACTACCGTTGGGAGCAGTGGCTGTTCACCCGCCTGTTCGAGAAAGGCATCATCTACCGCAAGAACGGGACCGTGAACTGGGACCCGGCAGACCAGACCGTACTGGCCAACGAGCAGGTCATCGACGGCCGCGGCTGGCGTTCCGGCGCGCTGATCGAAAAGCGCGAAATCCCGATGTACTACTTCCGCATCACCGACTACGCCGACGAGCTGCTGGAAAGCCTCGACGAACTGCCGGGCTGGCCTGAGCAGGTCAAGACCATGCAGCGCAACTGGATCGGCAAGTCACGCGGCATGGAAGTCCAGTTCCCCTACGACCAGGCCAGCATCGGCCACGCCGGCACGCTCAAGGTCTTCACCACCCGTCCCGACACGCTGATGGGTGCCACCTACGTCGCCGTCGCCGCCGAGCACCCGCTGGCCACCCAGGCTGCCCAGGGCAACCCGGCGCTGCAGGCGTTCATCGAAGAATGCAAGGCCGGCAGCGTTGCCGAAGCCGACATGGCCACCCAGGAGAAGAAGGGCATGGCCACTTCCCTGCTGGTGGAGCACCCGCTGACGGGCGAGAAGCTGCCGGTCTGGGTCGCCAACTACGTGCTCATGCACTACGGCGATGGCGCGGTAATGGCGGTGCCGGCTCACGACGAGCGCGACTTCGAGTTCGCCCGCAAGTACAACCTGCCGGTCAAGGCCGTAGTACGCACCAGTGCGGGCGATGAAGTCGGCAACGAGTGGCAGGACGCCTATGGCGAGCACGGCCAACTGATCAACTCCGCCGAGTTCGACGGCCTGGATTTTGCCGGCGCCTTCGACGCCATCGAAGCAGCCCTGATCCGCAAGGACCTGGGCAAATCGCGCACCCAGTTCCGCCTGCGCGACTGGGGTATCAGCCGCCAGCGCTACTGGGGCTGCCCGATCCCGATCATCCACTGCCCGTCCTGCGGCGACGTGCCCGTGCCAGAAGACCAGTTGCCGGTGACCCTGCCGGAGAACGTGGTGCCCGATGGTGCCGGCTCGCCACTGGCGCGCATGCCAGAATTCTACGAGTGCAGCTGCCCGAAATGCGGCGCTGCGGCCAAGCGCGAAACCGACACCATGGACACCTTCGTCGAGTCGTCCTGGTACTTCGCCCGCTACGCCTCGCCGAACTACGAAGGTGGCATGGTCGACCCGAAAGCGGCCAACCACTGGCTGCCGGTCGACCAGTACATCGGCGGTATCGAACACGCCATCCTGCACCTGCTGTACGCGCGCTTCTTCCACAAGCTGATGCGTGACGAAGGCCTGGTCACCTCGAACGAGCCGTTCAAGAACCTGCTGACCCAGGGTATGGTCGTGGCCGAAACCTACTACCGCGTTGCCAGCAACGGCGGCAAGGACTGGTACAACCCGGCCGATGTCGAAATCGAACGCGATGCCAAGGCCAAGATCATTGGCGCACGCCTGAAGACCGACGGCCTGCCGGTGGAAATCGGCGGCACCGAGAAGATGTCCAAGTCGAAGAACAACGGCGTCGATCCCCAGTCGATGATCGACCAGTACGGCGCCGATACCTGCCGCCTGTTCATGATGTTCGCCTCGCCACCTGACGCGAGCCTGGAATGGTCCGACTCCGGCGTCGAAGGCGCCAGCCGCTTCCTGCGCCGCGTCTGGCGCCTGGCCCAGGCACACGTCGCCCAAGGCCTGCCGGGCAAGCTGGATGTCGCCGCCCTGGACGACGCACAGAAGGTCATTCGCCGCGCCATTCACGCCGCCATCAAGCAGGCCAGCACCGACGTCGGCCAGTTCCACAAATTCAACACCGCCATCGCCCAGGTGATGACCGTGATGAACGTGCTGGAAAAAGCCCCGCAAGCCACGGCGCAAGACCGTGCCTTGCTGCACGAAGGCCTGGAAGCCGTGACCCTGCTGCTGGCGCCGATCACCCCGCACATCTCCCACGAGCTGTGGAAGCAGTTGGGCCATGATCAGGCCGTGATCGACGCTGGCTGGCCAGCGGTCGACGAAGCCGCACTGGTGCAGGACACCGTCACCCTGGTGGTGCAGGTCAATGGCAAACTGCGTGGGCAGGTCGAAATGCCGGCCGCCGCCAGCCGCGAAGAAATCGAAGCCGCCGCGCGCAGCAACGAGAACGTCCTGCGCTTCATCGACGGCCTGGCCATTCGCAAGGTCATCGTGGTACCGGGCAAGCTGGTCAACATCGTCGCCAACTGATGGCAACGCCCGCCCGCAGCCACTGCGGGCGGGCGGAACAGGCCCACAAGGGAGCAACAACATGATCAAACGCAATTTGCTGGTAATTGGCCTGGCGGTCATGCTCAGCGCCTGCGGTTTCCAGCTGCGCGGTACTGGCACCAACGAGCTGAGCATCAAGGAAATGGACGTCAGTGCGCGTGACGCGTACGGGCCTACCGTGACCGAACTGCGCCAGGTGCTCAAGAACAGCGGCGTCAATGTGCACACCGGTGCGCCGTACCGCCTGGTATTGACCAACGAACAGCAGCGCGAGCGCTCGGCCAGCTACAACAGCGGTAACCGCACTGCCGAGTACGAGCTGACCACCCAGCTCAACTACAGCATCCAGGGCTTGAACAACCTTGAACTGCTGAGTGACAAGCTGGAAGTGCGCAAGGTGTATGTGCGCGATGCCTCGAACATCACCGGTTCCGAGCAGGAAGCTGCCCGTTCCCGCCTGGAAATGCGCCGTGACCTGGTCAACGCCATGGTCGTGCGCCTGCAGCAACTGACCCCGGCCCAGCTGGACGAGCTGCAGCAAAAAGCCGATCAGCGTGCCCAGGCTGAAGCGGCCGCCCTTGAGGCCGCACGCCGCCAGCAGGCGGAAACGCCGCAGCAGTCGCCCCTGGAAGTACCGGGCAACTAAGCCCGTGCGGGGTGCCTTCGGGTACCCCGCCTACTGCCCATGAAGCTCGCCCCCGCCCAACTCAACAAGCACCTGCAAGGCGCCTTGGCCCCGGTCTACGTGGTCAGCGGTGACGACCCGCTGCTGTGCCAGGAAGCCGCCGACGCCATCCGCCAAGCTGCGCGCCAGCAAGGTTTCGACGAGCGCCAGGTCTTCAGTGCCGACGCCAACTTCGACTGGGGCACCCTGCTCCAAGCCGGTGCCAGCCTGTCCCTGTTCGCCCAGCGGCGCCTGCTGGAACTTCGCCTGCCCTCGGGCAAGCCGGGTGACAAGGGCGCTGCAGCGCTGATGGAATACTGCGCCAACCCCGCCGAAGACACCCTGCTGCTGGTCAGCCTGCCCAAGCTCGACGGCAGCGCGCAGAAGACCAAGTGGGGCAAGGCCTTGATCGAAGGTGCCCACTGCCAGTTCATCCAGATCTGGCCGGTGGATGCGCACCAGCTGCCGCAATGGATCAACCAGCGCCTGCAGCAGGCCGGCCTGTCGGCGCAGCGTGACGCTGTCGACCTGATTGCCGCGCGCGTAGAAGGCAACCTGCTGGCTGCCGCGCAGGAAATCGAAAAGCTCAAGCTGTTGGCCGAAGGCAACCAGATCACCGTCGAAACCGTGCAGTCGGCTGTCGCTGACAGCGCCCGGTTCGACGTTTTCGGGCTGGTAGACGCCATTCTCAACGGTGAAGCTGCACATGCCCTGCGCATGCTCGAAGGCTTGCGCGGTGAGGGGGTCGAGCCCCCGGTGGTTCTCTGGGCGCTGGCGCGTGAGCTGCGCCAGCTCGCCGGGCTGGCCCAGCAATTCAGCCAGGGCGTGCCGCTGGACAAGGCGTTCAGCCAGGCGCGCCCACCGGTCTGGGATAAGCGCCGGCCGTTGGTCAGCAAGGCCCTGCAGCGCCTCTCGGCGCAGCGCTGGGCGCAACTGCTCCAGGATGCCCAGCGTATCGATGCGCAAATCAAGGGCCAGGCCGAGGGCTCGCCGTGGACGGGCCTGGCGCGGTTGTCATTGTTGATGGCGGGTCAGCGCCTGGCGCTACCCCCTCTATAACGGTCACAGGCCCTATCGCTGGCAAGCCAGCCACAGGGTACGCGTCAGGGCTGTCGGTGTCTGCCACAAGTTATGCAGCGCCTGTGAAACCGAGCGCCGCCCGCGCGGCGCAATCGCGAGCTGCGCTCGCTCCTACGTTTGTTTCGGGCCAGTAACGCCTGTGACAGGCGCGCGCGGCCGCCTTGTTTGTACGGCGCGATATTGAGGCATGCACCAAGGCGTTCGCGCGCGAATCCCACAGGAATAATTGGCCCGAAACAAACGTAGGAGCGAGCGCAGCTCGCGATTGCGCCGCGCGGGCGGCGCTCGCTCTAACAGGCGCTGCCATACCTTGTGGCAAACACCTGTCAGCCCTAAGGCGATCCCTGTGTGGCTTGCCAGCGATAGGGCCTGTGAACCATATACACAATCAATTGGCCCACATCGCCCCTGGGCCCTAAAGTGCGCCCCGAAACCCACCGACCACGGGCCCCCCGCCATGAGCAAAAAGCCGAAAAAGCACGGCCCCAACAAGGCCAAGTCGATCATTGCCCAACCGCTGTTCCGCTGCCGCCAGGAACAACCGGAAAAAGGCAAAGGCAGCTACCGCCGCGAAGCCTTCCAATCGAGAGATTGGGAGGCTTCCTACTTTTTGGCGGCATGAAAGCATCGCGGGCGCAGGCATGATATGGTCAGCACCTGACCTGCAATTCTGGATCTGTGCATGCTCTTCCGTCTTTCTCCCCGTTGGGAAACCCGCCAGCTGATCGCGGCCTCCAGCTTCATCCTGCTGGTTGCCTGCGCGGAAAAACCTACCGCCGCCGACGCGCTGCCGCTGGCCCCTGCGCAACCTGCGCCCGTGGTAACCGTGCCCGGTGCAACGCCAGACGCCAGCACTGAAATCCAGCCTTTGCAAACCTTCGCCCAGTGGCAAGCGGGTTTCCGCGAACAAGCCCTGCAAGCGGGTATTTCGCCCAGCATCTTCGACCGCGCCTTCCTCGGGGTTACCCCCGACATGGACGTGATCAAGGCCGACCGCAGCCAGCCTGAGTTCAGCCGCCCGGTGTGGGAATACCTCGAAGGCGCGCTGTCCCCTTTGCGCGTGCGCAATGGCAAGCGGTTGCTGGATCAGAACGCCGAACTGCTGACCCGCATCGAGCAACGCTATGGCGTTGACCGCCAGGTGCTGGTGGCGGTGTGGGGCATGGAGAGCAATTTCGGCCAGTTCCAGGGCAACAAGTCGGTAATCCGCTCGCTGGCGACCCTGGCCTATGAAGGCCGTCGCCCGCAGTTCGCCCAGGACCAGCTGATCGCCGCCCTGCAGATCATCCAGCATGGCGACATCCAGCCTGAGGCCATGCGTGGCTCGTGGGCTGGCGCCATGGGCCAGACCCAGTTCATCCCGACCACCTACAACACCCATGCCGTGGACTTTGACGGCGACGGCCGCCGCGACATCTGGAACAGCACCCCCGATGCCCTGGCCTCGACCGCGCACTACCTGCAAAGCTCGGGCTGGAAGCGTGGCCAACCGTGGGGCTTCGAGGTGCAGGTACCGCCAGGCTTCGATTTCTGGCAGGCCGATGGCGCGTTGCGCAGGCCGGTGAGCGAGTGGCTGGCAATGGGTGTGAAGCTGCCAACCGGCACCCAATTGCCAGCGGGCAGCAACCAGCTGTCTGCCGCGTTGCTGTTGCCAGCAGGCGCGCGTGGCCCGGCGTTCCTGGTACTGGATAACTTCCGCGCCATCCTCAAGTACAACAACTCATCGTCCTATGCACTGGCGGTGAGCCTGCTGGCCGACCGCTTCAGCGGCTGGGGCTTCATTGCCGGCAGCTGGCCGAAGGAAGACTTGCCGCTGAGCCGCAGCGAACGCGTGGAGTTGCAGAACCTGCTTAACGGCCGTGGGTATGATGCGGGCAATGCCGATGGCATTATCGGCGCCAACACCCGCAAGGCCATACGCAATGCCCAGCAAGGGCTGGGGTGGCCGGCGGATGGTTACCCGACCCATAAGCTGCTTGAGAGCCTGCGTAGCCAGTGAGATAGCTGGGGGTTGCGGTACGATGGTGTAACGCGATCCCTGTAGGAGCGGCCTTGTGTCGCGAAAGGGGCTGCAAAGCAGCCCCGGCTATCTCAAGCCTTGAACACATCCTGCTCCAACACCAAGCTCTGCTGAACACTGTCCAGCCGTACCCGAGCCCCCAGCGGCAAGCACACATTCGGGTCACAGTGCCCACTGCGCCACCCCGCCAGCACCGGCACACCCAAGGGCCCGAAAGTTTCCTCCAGCAGTGGCGCCAACGCCGCCGTGGTAATCCCGGCAAAATCCCCTACCAGCACGCCTTTCACGCCCGCCAGCTTGCCCGCCAGGCGCAACTGCGTCAGTAGCCGGTCTACCCGGTACAGCGGCTCATTGACGTCTTCGATAAACAGGATGCAGCCCTCTGTATCCAGCTCGGCCACGGTGCCAAGCGTCGCGCCCAGCATCGACAGGTTGCCACCCAGCAAACGCCCGCTGGCAACCCCCGGCATCACCGTGCTCATGGCATAGCCCGCTGGGTGGGCAATCTGCTCCCCTGCGCGCACATGCCCACCCAGCTGGGCCAGCAAAGACGACTCGGTCGGCGCCAGCTTGCCGCCGAGCAAGTCGGCATTGAGCATCCCCCCATGGAACGTGATCAGCCCGGCATGCCGATAAAGGGCCGTATGCAGCGCCGTGATATCGCTGTAGCCAATCAGCGGCTTGGGGTTGCGTCGTATCAGCTGGAAATCCAGCTGGTCGAGCAGGCGCATGCTGCCGTAACCGCCGCGCATGCACAGGATGGCGTCGATGCCCGGGTCGGCAAAGGCATCGTGCAGGTCCTGCAGCCGCTGCTGGTCCGGGCCTGCCAGGTAACCCTGAGCCTGCAGGGCACCTGGGTAAATGCGGCAACGGTAGCCACGATCAGCGAACCACTGGTTGACCTTGTGCGTATCCAGCCGCGCCGAGCCCGCCGGCGCGATGATAGCGAAGCAGGTGTCCTGCAAGATCGCCTTGGGCAAATGTACGGGAAGGGTATCGACACAATTCATCATGCAGCTCCAGGCATCTTGTCGCTTGTAGCTTATGGCTTGTCGCCGGCAAAAAAAATGCCGATGCTGCCCTTTCGGCAAGCATCGGCATTTGTGTTTCAGCCAGGCTCAGAGCTTGATCTTGGCTTCGTGCGCCTGCTGGTCGGCATGGTACGAAGAGCGCACCAGCGGGCCGGAAGCCACGTTCTTGAAGCCCAACTTGTAGCCTTCCTCGGCGAACCAGGCAAAGGTGTCGGGGTGCACGAAACGCTGCACCGGCAAGTGGCTGCGCGACGGTTGCAGGTACTGACCGAGGGTAAGCATGTCGATGTCATGCTCGCGCATGCGGTGCATCACTTCGATCACTTCTTCGTCGGTTTCACCCAGGCCCAGCATCAGGCCCGACTTGGTGGGTACATGCGGCACCAACTGCTTGAACTTCTGCAACAGGTCCAGCGACCAGTCGTAGTCAGAGCCCGGGCGCGCGGCCTTGTACAGGCGCGGCACGGTTTCGAGGTTGTGGTTGAACACATCCGGCGGCTCTTGCGCAGTGATTTCCAGTGCCACGTCCATACGCCCGCGGTAGTCCGGCACCAGGGTTTCCAGTTGCACGCCTGGCGACAGCGCGCGGATTTCGCGGATGCAGTCGGCAAAGTGCTGGGCACCACCGTCACGCAGGTCGTCGCGGTCTACCGAAGTGATCACCACGTACTTCAGGCGCAGGTCAGCGATGGCGACCGCCAGGTTTTTCGGCTCGTCCAGGTCCAGCGGCTTCGGCCGGCCGTGGCCTACGTCGCAGAACGGGCAACGACGGGTGCAGATGTCACCCATGATCATGAAGGTGGCGGTGCCGCCCGAGAAGCACTCACCCAGGTTCGGGCAGGAAGCTTCCTCGCACACGCTGTGCAGCTTGTGCTTGCGCAGCAGTTGCTTGATGCGGTCGACCTCCGGCGAGACTGGGATACGCACGCGAATCCAGTCGGGCTTTTTCGGCAACTCGTCGGTCGGGATGATTTTCACCGGGATGCGCGCCACCTTCTCAGCGCCACGCAGCTTGACCCCGGCTTCCACCTTCTTCGGCGCTGGGCGCGGGGTGGCATCCTGGGTAGGTATCAGGTTGGGCACGGCTTCTTGCACAGTTGTCATATTCAGTCGATTCCGCCCGTGAGGGTCGTCTGCTCAGCGTAGTCGAGGTGCTTGACCAGCTGTCCGCGCAGCCTTGTCCTGACCTCGTCGAGTTCGATCGGGCCTGCCAGGTCACGTAGCTGGGTCATCGCCAGCCCCGCATAACCGCAGGGGTTGATTCGGCGGAATGGCGCAAGGTCCATGTCCACGTTCAGGGCAAGGCCGTGAAACGAACGGCCGTTGCGAATTCGCAGGCCGAGGGAGGCGATTTTCGCTCCATCGACATAGACGCCCGGCGCATCGGGCTTGGCTGAAGCCTGCACGCCATAGCTGGCCAGCAGGTCGATGAGGGTCTGCTCGATACGGCTGACCAGCTCACGTACACCAAAACCCAGCCGGCGTACATCCAGCAGCAGGTAGGCCACCAACTGCCCGGGGCCATGGTAGGTCACCTGGCCGCCGCGGTCGGTCTGCACCACCGGGATGTCACCCGGCACCAGCAGGTGCTCGGCCTTGCCGGCCTGGCCCTGGGTAAAGACCGCAGGGTGCTCGACCAGCCAGATTTCATCCTGGCTGGCCGGGCTGCGCTGCTCGGTGAAGCGCCGCATGGCCTCCAGCACCGGTTGGTAGGGCTGCAGGCCAAGCTCGCGAAAACCGAGGCAGGCGGGCATCAGAGCACCATTTTCACGATACCGGTAGCGCGCAGGGCGCTGTTGATATCGTGCAGCTGGTTCTCGCTTTCGGCAACGATGTGCAGTTGCACGGTGGTGTACTTGCCTTCCTTGCTCTGGCGTTCGGCCAGGGTGGAAAGGTCGACTTTGGCGTGCTTGCTGAGAATCTCAATAACCGTGTCCTTGAAGCCGACAACGGTGTCACCGATGACTTTGATCGGGTAATCGGCGCAAGGGAATTCGATCTTGTGCGACTTGACGTCTGGTTCGCTCATGGCGGAAACGGCCTCGTAAGCCGTGGCAACAACACCCCCGCGTGATGCGCGGGGGTGTGCAGGTCACGTATCAGTTGAACAACCCGTAGAAGAATAGACGGATGCTATCCCACATACGGCGGAAGAAACCACCTTCCTCGACGCCATCGAGGGCGATCAGGTCGGCGCTGTGAACCACTTTCTCGTCCAGTTTGACTTCCACTTTGCCGATCACGTCACCTTTGGCGATTGGCGCGGTGAGCTGCGGGTTCATGGTCATCGTGGCGACCAGGCGCTTGAGCTGGCCTTTAGGCATGGTCATGGTCAGGTCGTCGGCCAGGCCGGCCTTGACTTGGCCAGTGGCGCCCTTCCACACCGGCGCCTGGGTCAGCTCGGTGCCCTTCTGGTAGAAGGTCTGGGTTTCGAAGAAGCGGAAGCCGTAGGTCAGCAGCTTCTGGGTTTCGGCAGCACGCGCTTGTTCGCTGTTGGTGCCGAACACCACCGCGATCAGGCGCTGGCCATCGCGTACCGCCGAAGCCACCATGCAGTAGCCTGCTTCTTCGGTGTGGCCGGTTTTCAGGCCGTCGACGGTCTTGTCACGCCACAGCAGCAGGTTGCGGTTAGGCTGCTTGATGTTGTTCCAGAAGAACTCTTTCTGCGAATAGATGGCGTAGTGCGCCGGGTCGACGTTGATGATCGCCCGGGCCAGTACCGCCATGTCATGGGCCGATGAGTAGTGGTCCGGGTTCGGCAGGCCAGTCGGGTTCATGAAGTGGCTGTTGGTCATGCCCAGGTCGGCCGCGGTCTTGTTCATCATGTCGGCGAAGGCATCTTCGCTGCCGGCGATGTGCTCGGACAGGGCGACCGAGGCATCGTTGCCGGACTGGATGATGATGCCGTGCAGCAGGTCGCTGACGGTGACCTGGCTGCCAACCTTGATGAACATGCGCGAACCGCCGGTACGCCAGGCGTTTTCACTGACGGTAACCGGGTCGTTCTCGCCGATCTGGCCACGGCGGATGTCCAGGGTGGCGATGTAGGCGGTCATCAGCTTGGTCAGGCTGGCTGGCGGCAGGCGCTCGTCACCGTTGTTTTCGACCAGCACGTTGCCGCTGGACGCGTCCATGAGTACGTAGGACTTGGCTGCCAGTTGTGGTGGTGCCGGTGTCATCTGCTCGGCCGCGAAGGCAGCAGGCGTGATCAGCAGCAGTACAGGCAGGCAAAGTCGTTTGGCAAGGTTGGTGATGTTCATCCGTCTCTCGAAAATCGCTAATGGTCTGATGTTCCCTGGGCAACATCATGCGCCCAGCGCCAGTCAGTCTAGTTTTATGGCCAGAGGCCTGGCCCGCTACAGTGCGGCTTTATGCCGCTGCGGGCAAAAGCCGACATTGTACATGGCCGAGCCCGGCAGTTCATGACAAAACCGACAGCAAGAGTTTCAAGCGGCAAGCCGAAAGACAAAGCGGGTGGGCGCAGGGTCTTCTTGCAGCTTGCAGCTTGCAGCCGGTTGCTTGTAGCTGAGCTCAGTCTGTGACCAGCTTGGCCTGCCCCAAGTTCGCCAGGCGGATGCTGTCCTGGGCTTGCTGGATCTCGCCCTGGCTGCCGATCGGCCCCAGCCGCACGCGGTGCAGGGTCTGCTGGTTACGCACGATCGAGCTGATGAACACCGGCGCGCTGACCATGGTGCTGAGCTTGGAGCGCAGCAGTTCGGCGGCATCCGGGTTGGCGAAGGCACCCACCTGCAGGAAGCTGCCGCCTTTGCCACCCGGTACGTTGTTGCCCCCTACCTGTACCGGCACCACCGGCGCCGCGTGCTGCTGCGGCGGCGGCGTCCATTGCTCGACCCGCCCGGTCGTGGCCGGCACCGCCTGGGTCTGGGCCACCTGGGGCTCCTTCAGCACCATCGGTGGCGTCTGGCCACGCTGGGCCCACCATTGCTGCGGGTCGATGCCCTCGACGCGCACGTGTGCGGTGCCGATTTCGGCATAACCGAGCTTCTTCGCTGCGGCATAGGACAGGTCGATGATGCGGTCGGAATAGAACGGCCCACGGTCATTGACCCGCAGAATCACGCTACGGCCGTTGGCCAGGTTGGTCACGCGCACATAGGCCGGCAGCGGCAAGGTCTTGTGCGCGGCACTCATGCCGTACAGGTCGTACAGCTCACCATTGGCGGTGTTCTGCCCGTGAAACTTGGTGCCGTACCAGGACGCGGTACCCTCGGCGCGGTAGTTGCGCGAGTCCTGCATGGGGTAGTAGGTCTTGCCCAGCACCGTGTAGGGGTTGGCCTTGTAGTTACCGGTGTGCACGGTTGGCGTGGCGTCGGGGATCTTGTTCACATCCACGTCCCACCACGGCGCGCCATCCTTGTGTGCCCGGTTGATATCCAGGCCCGGCTGGCTGCGTACCACGTTGCCGCTGCTTTTTTGCGGGGCCGGGCGGTTGGAAGAGCAACTGGCCAGCACCAGGCCAACGGCGAGGCAGGTGAGCAGCTTGAAAGAGTGTGCAGAGATGATTGCGCGCATTACTTGACGCCCCGTACTTGAACCAGCTGTTCCGCGAGCTGATGCACCGCCATGGCATACATCACGCTGCGGTTGTAGCGAGTGATCGCGTAGAAGTTCTTCAGCCCCATCCAGTACTCGGGGCCATTGTCGCCTTCGAGCCGGAAGGCCGTAACCGGCAGATCATCGCGCAGCGAATCATGAACCGACCAGCCAAGCGCGCGCAACTCCCCCGCGGTCTTGACCGGCTCGATACCGGTGGTCAGGCCTTCGTCGGCGCGCGCACCTTCTACCCAGGCGCGGCTGACCACGCCTTCGCCGGCTACCCAGCCGTGGCGCTTGAAGTAGTTGGCCACGCTGCCAATGGCATCGTCCGGGTTGTTCCAGATGTTGATGTGGCCGTCACCGTCGAAGTCCACCGCGTAGTTGCGAAAACTGCTCGGCATGAACTGTGGAAGGCCCATGGCACCGGCGTAGGAGCCTTTGAGGGTCAACGGGTCCAGCTGCTCGTCGCGCGCCAGCAGCAGGAACTCGCGCAGCTCCTTGCGGAAGAACTCGGCGCGCGGCGGGTAGTCGAAGCCCAGCGTCGACAGGGCATCGATCACCCGGTAGTTGCCGGTGTTGCGGCCGAAGAAGGTTTCGACCCCAATGATCGCGACGATGTATTGCGCGGGTACCCCGTATTCCTGCTCGGCGCGCGCCAGCACCGCCTCGTGCTGGCGCCAGAAATCCACCCCACGGGCAATGCGCGCATCGGTGATGAACATCGGCCGGTAGTCCTTCCACGGCTTTACCCGCTCGGCAGGGCGCGAGATGGCATCCAGAATCGACTGCTTGCGCTGCACCTCACGGAACACCCCCATCAGCTGCTCCGGGGCAAAACCGTAGTCTCGGCTCATTTCGCCCACCAGCTCGGCCACCTGTGGCGAACCCTCATAGTCGCCGGCATGGGCCAGCTGTACAGCGCCGAACAGGCCCACCGCGCCGACCCACGGCGCACAACGGGCAGCCCAGTTACGCACTGCTTGCATCAAATTGTTCACCTTTTTCAAACCTGTGCGATCCATTTTCGGTGCGTATGGATCGACATGAGAACGCCAAACGCTGACAGCAGCGTTACCAAGGATGTTCCGCCATAGCTGATAAAGGGCAGCGGCACGCCCACTACGGGCAGCAGACCGCTGACCATGCCGATATTGACGAATACGTAGACAAAGAAGGTCATGGTCAGGCTACCCGCCAGCAGCTTGCCGAACAGGGTCTGGGCCTGGGCGGTAATCATCAGGCCACGGCCGATCAGCAGCAGGTAGACGATCAGCAGCAGGCAGATACCGACCAGGCCGAACTCCTCGCCGAGCACGGCGATGATGAAGTCGGTATGGCTTTCCGGAAGGAAGTCCAGGTGCGACTGGGTGCCGAGCAGCCAGCCTTTGCCGAACACCCCGCCCGAACCGATTGCCGCCTTGGACTGGATGATGTTCCAGCCGGTGCCCAGCGGGTCGCTTTCCGGGTCGAGGAAGGTCAGTACCCGCTGCTTCTGGTAGTCGTGCATGACAAAGAACCACATCGCCACCGCCACCGGCACCGCCGCTGCCAGTACGCTGAGGATCCAGCGCCAGCGCAGGCCACCCATGAACAGCACGAAGGCGCCCGATGCCAGGATCAGCAGTGCGGTGCCCAGGTCGGGCTGGCGCACGATCAGAATGAATGGCACGCCGATCAGCACCAGGCTGATGGCCACGTGCTTCAGGTGCGGCGGCAAGGTGCGCTTGGACAGGTACCAGGCAATGGTCGCCGGCATGATGATCTTCATGAATTCCGAGGGCTGGAAGCGGATCACCCCCGGGATGTTGATCCAGCGCGTGGCGCCCATGGCGTTATGGCCCATCACGTCCACCACCACCAGCAGCAGCACCCCGGTGAGGTAGGCCAGCGGCACCCAGCGGGCCATGAAGCGCGGCTCCAGCTGGGCGATGACGAACATCGACACCAGACCGATGCCGAACGAGGTCGCCTGCTTGAGCAGCAGGTCCCAGTTCTTGCCGCTGGCCGAATACAGCACGAACAGGCTGCCGGCGGCGAGGGTCAGTAGAATGATCAGCAAAGGGCCGTCGACATGAATGCGCTGCAGGAAGCTGGCGCGCCGACGCATCACATCCTCACTGGAGAGCATGCGATCGAAATTGTTCATCACAGGGCTGATTCCTGGGTAGCGGTAGCAGGCGCGAACTCGGGCTTGAGACGGCCATTTTCGTCGAGCAGCCAGGCGTCCATGATCTGGCGGACCACCGGTGCCGCAACACCCGAACCGGACTCGCCGTTCTCGACCATCACCGACACCACGATCTGCGGGGCTTCGGCCGGAGCGAAGGCAACGAACAGGGCGTGGTCACGGTGGCGCTCCTGGAGTTTGTTACGGTCGTACTTTTCACCCTGCTTGATCGCCACCACCTGGGCGGTACCGCTCTTGCCGGCGATGCGGTATTGGGCACCGAGGGCGGCCTTGCGTGCGGTACCGCGGGCGTTGTGCATCACCTGCTCCATGCCATGGGTGACCTTGGCCCAGTCCGACTTGTCCCGCAGCACGATGTTCGCCATGGGGTTTTCGTCCACCGGCGGCTGGCCTTCGATGGTCTTGGCCAGGTGCGGGCGGTTCCATACGCCTTTGTTGGCGATCAGCGCAGTGGCCTGGGCCAGTTGCAACGGCGTCGCCTGCATGTAGCCCTGGCCAATGCCAAGAATCAGGGTTTCACCCGGGAACCAGGCCTGGCGGCGGGTGGCGCGCTTCCATTCCCGCGATGGCATCAGCCCGGCAGATTCCTCGAACATGTCCAGGGATACCCGCTGGCCGATGCCAAACTTGTTCATGTAACTGGACAGCCGGTCGATGCCCATCTTGTGGGCAAGGTCGTAGAAGTAGGTGTCGTTTGAGCGCATGATCGCGGTGTCCAGGTCGACCCAGCCATCACCCGAGCGGTTCCAGTTACGGTATTTGTGGTCGTAGTTGGGCAGTTGGTAGTAGCCAGGGTCGAATACCCGGCTACTGGCGTTGACCACACCGCTGTCCAGGCCGGCAATCGCCACCGCCGGCTTGATGGTGGAGCCCGGCGGGTACAAGCCGCGCAACACGCGGTTGAACAGCGGCCGGTCGATCGAATCACGCAACTCGGCATACGCCTTGAAGCTGATGCCGGTGACGAACAGGTTGGGATCGAAGCTTGGCTGGCTGACCATGGCCAGAACCTCGCCAGTGCGCGGGTCCAGCGCCACCACGGCGCCCCGGCGGCCACCCAGGGCGGCCTCGGCGGCTTCCTGCAGCTTGATGTCCAGGCTCAGCACGATGTCCTTGCCCGGCTTGGGGTCGGTGCGCTTGAGCACCCGCAGCACGCGGCCGCGGGCGTTGGTCTCGACTTCCTCGTAACCGACCTGGCCGTGCAGTGCATCCTCATAGAAGCGCTCGATGCCGGTCTTGCCGATATGGTGGGTACCGCTGTAGTTCACCGGGTCGAGGGTTTTCAGCTCTTTCTCGTTGATCCGCCCCACGTAACCCACCGAATGGGCGAAGTGCGCCCCCTGTGGGTAATGCCGCACCAGCTGCGCGACCACCTCCACACCCGGCAGGCGGAACTGGTTGACCGCCACCCGGGCAATCTGTTCTTCGTTGAGCTCGAACAGGATCGGCACCGGCTCGAACGGCCGGCGGCCCTGGCGCATGCGCTTCTCGAACAGGGCGCGGTCGTCTTCGGTCAATTCCAGCACTTCGACGATGGTGTCCAGTACTTCCTGCCAGTTACCCGCGCGTTCGCGGGTCATCGACAGGCTGAAACTGGGCCGGTTGTCGGCCACGATCACGCCGTTACGGTCGAAGATCAACCCGCGGGTCGGCGGGATCGGCTGCACATGCACCCGGTTGTTCTCCGACAGCGTGGAGTGGTAGTCGTACTGGATGATCTGCAGGTAGTACAGCCGCGCGATCAGCACGCACACCAGCAGCACCACCGCGATTGCGCCGACCACGACGCGGTTACGCACCAGGCGGGCGTCTTTCTCGTGGTCCTTGAGACGGATCGGCTGCGACATCGGACGGCTTACAGGCTCATTTGTGGTAAGGGTGCCCGGACAACACGGTCCAGGCGCGGTAGATCTGCTCGCCGATGAGTATCCTTACCAACGGGTGTGGCAGGGTCAGCGGCGACAGCGACCAGCGTTGCTCGGCGCGCGCGCAAACCTCAGGCGCCAGGCCCTCCGGGCCGCCCACCATCAAATTGACCGTGCGCGCGTCCAGCCGCCAGCGATCCAGCTCGCCCGCCAGTTGCTCGGTACTCCAGGGCTTGCCATGGACCTCCAGGGTAACGATGCGTTCCCCGGGCTGCACCTTGCTCAGCATGGCCTCGCCCTCCTGACGGATCAGGCGGGCGACGTCGGCATTCTTGCCACGGGTGTTCAGCGGAATTTCCACCAGCTCCAGCGACAGCTCGGTGGGCAGGCGCTTGGCATATTCATGCCAGCCTTCCTCGACCCACTTCGGCATGCGCGAGCCGACCGCAATCAGGCGCAAACGCACGGCGCTGCCCTTATTCGCGGTCTTTGAGCTTGTCGGAATACTCGTGGGCATGGTCCGGGCTGTGGTGCTTGCCATCGGCAGCACGGCTTTGCTCGGCGCCTTGCCACAGGCGCTCCAGGTCGTAGAACTGGCGCGCAGCGGCGGTCATCATGTGCACGATGACGTCGTTCAGGTCCAGCAGCACCCAATCGCTGTCGCCCTTGCCTTCTTCGCCCAGAGGCTGTGCGCCCTTGGCCTTGACGGCTTCACGGACCTTTTCGGCCATGGCGTTGATCTGGCGGTTGGAGGTACCGGTGGCAATGATCATGTAATCGGTCAGGCTGTGTTTCTCGCGCACGTCGATGACCTGGATGTCCTGGGCCTTCACGTCTTCCAGCGCGGCCTTGGTCACTGCGACCAGTTCTTCGCCGTATATTTTCTGCTTGGTCATATAAAACTCGTTCAACTCGTTGGATGAGGCGCCAGGGGCGCCGTCAGTTGGGCGCACGATACAGTTCGTGCGCCTCGATATAGGCCAGTACGGCGTCCGGCACCAGGAACCTCACCGATTTGCCGCTGGCCAGCAGCTGTCGGATCTGTGTAGCCGACACCGCAAGCGGTGTCTGCCAGACGAACGAAATATTTCCCGCCGGGCCGGACATGGCGGTGGGATCGCTCTCCGAGCGCGCAGCCAGCAGGTTGCGCAGCTCGTCAGGGGGTTCTACGTCGGCATCCGGGCGTTGCAGCACCAGAATGTGACAGTGTTGCAGCAATTCTTCCCAGCGGTGCCAGTTGGGCAAGCCACAGAAGGCATCCCAGCCCAGCACCAGGAACAACTGGTCGCTACCGGCCAGTTCGGCACGGACCGACTCCAGTGTGTCGATGGTGTACGACGGCTTGTCACGCTCGAGCTCACGGGCGTCGACGCTCAGGCAGGCCACCCCCTGTACCGCTTCGCGCACCATGGCCAGGCGGTCTTGCGCGGCCACCTGCGGGGTATCGCGGTGCGGCGGCCGGGCATTGGGCAGCAGGCGCAGTTCGTCCAGCCCCATGAACTCGGCCACTTCCAGCGCGCTGCGCAGGTGGCCGATGTGCACCGGATCGAAGGTTCCGCCGAGAATGCCGATGCGCCGGACTGCCTGGGCCTTGCTCAACTCAGCAGGACCCCTGACCGCGCAACTGGCCATCACCGATGACGACGTATTTTTCGCAGGTCAGCCCCTCCAGGCCGACGGGGCCGCGGGCATGCAGCTTGTCGGTGGAAATGCCGATTTCCGCGCCGAGCCCGTACTCGAAACCATCGGCGAAACAGGTTGGGGTGTTGAGCATGACCGATGCCGAATCGACCTCCGCCATGAACTGGCGGGCTTCGCCCTGGTGTTCGGTGATGATCGAGTCGGTGTGGTGCGAGCCATAGTGATTGATGTGTTCGATAGCCTGGTCCAGGCCGTCGACCACGCGGATCGCCAGGATCGCGTCCAGGTACTCGGTGTGCCAGTCGTCTTCGGTAGCCGGTTTGGCGTCGATGAGTGCCTGGGTGCGCTCGCAACCCCGCAGTTCCACGCCTTTGTCCCGGAAGCGGCGGGCCATTTCCGGCAGGAAGCGCTCGGCCACCTGCTGGTCGACCAGCAGCGTTTCCATGGCCCCGCAAATGCCGTAGCGGTATGTCTTGGCGTTGAATGCCACATTCCAGGCCTTGTCCAGGTCGGCATGCTGGCTGACATAGATGTGGCAGATACCGTCCAGGTGCTTGATCACCGGCACGCGGGCATCGCGGCTGATGCGCTCGATGAGGCCACGGCCACCCCGTGGGACGATGACATCGACGAACGCAGGCATGCTGATCAGCGCGCCCACGGCCTCGCGGTCGGTGGTTTCGACCACCTGGACCACCGCGGCCGGCAAGTCGGCGGCAGCCAGGCCACGCTGGATGCAGGTGGCGATGGCGCGGTTGGAATGAATGGCTTCGGAGCCCCCACGCAGGATGGTGGCGTTACCCGACTTCAGGCACAGGCTGGCGGCATCGATGGTCACGTTGGGGCGCGACTCGTAGATGATCCCGATCACCCCCAGTGGCGTACGCATCTTGCCGACCTGGATGCCCGATGGGCGGTAGCTCATGTCCCGGATGGCGCCCACCGGGTCCGGCAGGCTGGCCACCTGGCGCAGGCCGGTGATCATGCCGTCGATACGCGCCGGGGTCAGCGCCAGGCGATCCAGCAGCGCAGGCTCCAGGCCATTGGCACGGCCGGCGGCCAGGTCCAGTTCGTTGGCAGCGGTGAGCTCGGCGCGGGCAGCATCCAGCGCATCGGCGGCGGCCAACAGGGCGCGGTTCTTCTGCGCAGTGCTGGCACGGCCGATGACCCGGGACGCCTCGCGGGCAGCGCGACCCAGGCGGGTCATATAGTCAAGAACGGACTCGGTCATGGGTTCGGTGTCTTGGCGAAGGGGAAATCGGCTGATTATAACTGCCGCGCAGGTATACGCCCAGCGGTGGGTGGCGGATGGTCGAAAATGGCCTGGGCAATATGCAGGAAAGATGTAACCGCTCTTATCGAAATCACTCTCCTGCTGTGGCCCATTAGCGGGCGCGCCCGCTCCCACAGGGATTTCACAAGGCCTTGGGCCATGCAGTACCTGTGGGAGCGGGCATGCCCGCGAAAGGGCCGGCCCCGCCAACACCACACTCGATTCAGCCTCGATTAAGCCATTCATTGCTATTATCCGGCGTCCCCAGATCGCGAACAGCCCGCATGCCAGCCCTGCCCGACAGCTTTTTCGACCGCGACGCCCAAACCCTGGCCAAAGCCCTGCTTGGCAAGGTCATCCGCCATCGCCAGGGCGACCTGTGGCTGGCGGCGCGCATCATCGAAACCGAGGCCTACTACCTCACCGACAAAGGCAGCCATGCCTCACTCGGCTACACCGAGAAGCGCAAGGCGCTGTTCCTCGATGGCGGGCATATCTACATGTACTACGCGCGCGGCGGCGACTCGCTGAACTTCAGCGCCCACGGCCCTGGCAACGCAGTGCTCATCAAGTCCGCCTATCCTTGGCAGGACGCCCGCTCGGGCCCCAACAGCCTGGCCCAGATGCAACTGAACAACCCCGATGCCAGTGGCAAGCTGCGCCCGCCGGAGCGCCTGTGCGCCGGGCAAACGCTGCTGTGCCGCGCCCTGGGCTTGAAAGTGCCACAGTGGGACGCCCGGCGCTTCGACGCCGAGCGCCTGTATGTGGAGGATTGTGGCAGCCCCGTGCCGAAGGTGATCCAGGCCACCCGCCTGGGTATCCCGCACGGGCGCGACGAGCACCTGCCGTACCGCTTCGTCGATGCCGAGTACGCGCGTTTCTGCACGCGGAACCCCTTGCGCCGCGGCCAAGTCGAAGGTCGCGATTTCTTCATTCTCGAACAAGGAAGCTGACCATGGGCCAATGGCTCGACAGCCTGACCGGCTGGCTCAGCGCCAACCCCCAGTGGCTTGGCGTGGCGATTTTCCTGGTGGCCTGCGTCGAATGCCTGGCCATCGCCGGCATCATCGTGCCGGGTACGGTGCTGCTGTTCGCCGTGGCGGTACTGGCCGGTAGCGGCACCTTCAGCCTGGGCGAGACCTTGCTGCTGGGTTTTCTCGGCGGGCTGCTGGGCGACGCCCTGTCATACACGGTGGGCAAGTACTTTCACCAGAACATCCGCCGGCTGCCATTGCTGCGCCATCACCCGGAATGGATCGGCAGCGCCGAAACCTACTTCCAGCGCTACGGCATCGCCAGTCTGCTGGTCGGCCGCTTCATCGGCCCGCTGCGCCCCATGCTGCCGATGGTCGCCGGCATGTTCGACATGCCGCTGCCACGCTTCATCGCCGTCAGCCTGGTGGCCGGCGCGGGTTGGTCAGTGGCCTACCTGCTGCCTGGCTGGGCCACGGGGGCTGCCATGCGCCTGCCCTTGCCAGAGGGCTTCTGGCTGGACGCCGGCATCCTCGCCGGCGGCCTGGCCGTGCTGATCGGCCTGAGCCTGAACAGCAGCATTCGCGATCAACGCCACGGCACCCGGCTGGTTGCCGGCTTGAATCTGCTCGCCCTGGCCGGCATTTTTCTGGGCTGGCCGTACCTGCATGAATTCGACCAAGGCGTGATGACCCTGGTGCAGGAGCACCGCAGCCAGGCCATCGATGGCACCGTGGTCCTGGTCACCCGCCTGGGCGACTTCAGAACCCAGCTGTTCCTGGGCGCCTTGCTGACCGGCCTGTTGCTGCTGGCCCGGCAATGGCGTCACGCTGTGTTCGCCGGTGGCGCGCTGATGGGCACGGCAATCGCCAATGGCACCCTCAAATGGCTGTTTGCCCGTGCCCGGCCCGAGGTACTGAGCGACCCGCTGACCAGCTACAGCATGCCCAGCGGGCACAGCTCGGCATCGTTTGCCTTCTTCCTGGTGATGGCGGTGCTGGCCGGGCGCGGTCAGCCGCCGCGGATGCGCCTGACCTGGGTGATGCTGGGCTGCATTCCGGCGCTGGCGATTGCCCTGTCGCGGGTCTACCTGGGTGCTCACTGGCCCACAGATATCCTCGCCGGGGCCCTGCTGGCCTGCTGCGTGTGCGCCTTGAGCCTGACCCTGGTGCAGTACCGCCAGCCGCTGCCGGCCTTGCCGCAGCGGGTATGGTGGCTGGTGTTGCCGGCTTGCGTGGCGCTGCTGGCCTTTTTTGCCATGCACGCACTGCCGCAGGCGTTGGCCAGGTATCACTATTGATGTTGCCGGCCTGTCGATGGGGCAAGCCGCTACTACACAGGCTCCGCTACCAACAGGCCGGCGCAGGCAACTCTCACCTCAGGCAAACAGCTCGCCCTGAATCCGCTCCAGCAATTTCTGGATCTCGCCCAGCCGCTGCTGCGGCGAGTCGAGGCTCAGCAGGTCCAGCTTGTCTTCTTCCATGAACGGCAGCAGGTAAGCCAGCTGGTTGGCCAGCGCCTGGCGCCCGTCCAGCGGGCGCGGCATGTCCAGCGCCTCGACCATCGGGTGCTCACCCAAGGCCACCAGCAGCGCCACCAGGTCATCGTCCGCTTCCAGCAACGGGCTGTCGGCCTGCTCGGCCAGCCACTGCACCTGCCCTACCAGCAACTGGTCCTTTTGCACCTCGGTGCTGTCCAGGTTGAAGCGCCGCACGCCTTCGACGCGAATGCCCAGCAAGCCGTTGTCCTGCTGTACGAAATCGCGGATCAGCGCCTCGCAGCCGATCGAGGCGACCGTCGGCGGCGCCTTGCCCACCTGCTCGCCCTCCAGGATGCACACCACGCCAAACCCTTCGCCCTGCTTCATGCAGCGCCCGATCATGTCGAGGTAGCGCGCCTCAAAAATCTGCAAGTCGAGAAAGCAGCCAGGAAACAGCACGGTATTGAGCGGAAACAGCGGTAGCGTCATCACCAGTCCTCAGGCCACCAGGCTCACCGCCAACGGCAGGAACACCGCCGTGGCTACGCCCATCAGGCTCATTGCAAGCGCGGCAAAGGCGCCGCATTCGTCACTTTCCTGCAGGGCCACCGAAGTGCCCACCGCGTGCGCCGTCACCCCCAGCGACATGCCGCGGGCTTCCGGGCTGTGCACGCCAACACGGCTGAGCAGCGCCGGGCCGAAGATGGCGCCGATTACCCCGGTAATCAGCACGAACACCGCTGCCAGGGCAGCGACCCCGCCAATCTGTTCGGCCACCAGCATGGCAATCGGCGAGGTGACCGACTTGGGCGCCATGGTCATCAGGATCATGTGCTCGGCACCGAACCACCAGCCCAGCAGCAGGCAACACAGGGTGGCAAACAGCCCCCCGACTACCAGCGTAGTAAAGATGGGCCAGAACAACTGCCGGATGCGCCGCAGGTTGAGGTACAAAGGCACCGCCAGGGCCACGGTGGCCGGGCCCAGCAGGGTATTCATGATTTGCGTGCTGTTGCGGTATTCGCTGTAGTCGATGCCGCACGCCAGCAGCACGCCGATCACCAGCAGCATCGACACCAACACCGGCTGCAGGAAGATCCAGCGCGTCTTGTCGTAGGCGGCGAGCACCAGTTGGTAGGCCGCCAGGGTGAGACCGATGCCAAACAAAGGGTGGTGCACGACCGCATCCAGGGTGCCTTGCCAGTCAAGCATCATGGCTGCTCCTCGCGCTTGCTCTGGCGCTGGATCAGCCTCTGCATCAGCACCCCGACGAAAACCAGGGTCAGCAGGCAGGAAATCAGCAGGGCGCCGACAATCGCCCAGAAGTCGGCAGCGATATCCCGGGCATAGACCATCACCCCCACCGCCGGCGGCACCAGCAACAGCGGCAGGTAGCGCAGCAGGCTGCTGGCCGCTTCATTCAGCGGCATGCCAACCTCGCCGCGGGCCATGAGGAAGCCCAGCAGCAGCAACAGGCCAATGATCGGGCCCGGCAAAACCGGCAGCAACAGATGGTTGATCGCCGTTCCCAACAGCTGGAACAGCACCAGCCAGGTCAGACCACGCAACAGCATAAGCATCTCCCTTGGGCATGGCGCCATTATAAGCACGCCGTGCTATAGATCGATATTCGCCGAAAAGCGGACAACTTGACTGCAATGGCCGAGCGTGCTGATCTTGCACTTTCGTACCAACTGACAACCTGGAGAGTCCGCGATGCCCTATGTACCGGTTACAGAGCTTTCGCAATACGTTGGTAAGGAACTGGGCCGCTCGGCCTGGCTGAAGATCGACCAGCAGCGCATCAACCTGTTCGCCGAAGCCACCGGCGATTTCCAGTTCATCCATGTCGACCCGGAAAAGGCCGCGCAAACCCCGTTTGGCAGCACGATTGCCCATGGCTTTCTGACCCTTTCACTGATCCCCAAGCTGATCGAAGACATCCTGGTGCTGCCGCAAGGCATGAAGATGGTAGTGAACTACGGGCTGGACAGCGTGCGTTTCATCCAGCCGGTCAAGGTGAACAGCCAGGTGCGGCTGAAAGTGGACCTGGCCGAGGTGACCGAAAAAAGACCGGGGCAGTGGCTGCTCAAGGCGATTGCCACGCTGGAAATCGAGGGTGAAGAGAAGCCTGCTTATATTGCTGAGTCGCTTTCGCTCTGCTTTGTCTGATGCACCACGCCCCTGTGGGAGATTCTATGGTTCCTGGCAAGGGTAGCCGGAGCATCTTCAGCGCCTGTGAGATCGAGCGCCGCCCGCGCGACGCAATCGCGAGCTGCGCTCGCTCCTACGTTTGTTTCGGGCCAGTAACGCCTGTGACAGGCGCGCGCGGCCGCCTTGTTTG
>NZ_CAMZMX010000026.1:0-68876 GCF_947311875.1 Pseudomonas sp. PARCl1 | reverse complement strand
TTGGCCCGAAACAAACGTAGGAGCGAGCGCAGCTCGCGATTGCGCCGCGCGGGCGGCGCTCGATCTCACAGGCGCTGCATATCTTCTGACAAACACCTGTCAGCCCTGACGCGATCCCTGTGGGAGCTGGCTTGCCGGCGATTGGGCTGCAAAGCAGCCCCCAAGGGTCAGCCTTCCAACACCCGGCAATAGAACATCCACTCTTCTTCCAGCGCATGCGCCAGGTTCTGCGCCTTGCGGAACCCATGCCGCTCGCCCGCGTAGAAGTGCCCTTGCGCCTCGATCCCGTTAGCCTGCAACGCCGCCAGCATCGACCGGGTCTGCTCTGGCACCACCACCGCATCCAGCTCGCCCTGGAAGAAGATTACCGGCACCCTGATCTGCCCTGCATGCAGCAGCGGCGTGCGTTGGCGGTAGCGCTCGGCATCCAGGGCGGGGTCGCCAATCAGCCAGTCCAGGTAATCACCCTCGAACTTGTGCGTGGCACGCCCTAGCGCTATCGGGTCGCTGACCCCGTACAGGCTGGCACCGGCACGAAACACGTCATGGAACGCCAAGGCGCAGAGCGTGGTATAGCCCCCCGCGCTGCCGCCGCGGATGAACGCCTTGCGTGGGTCGACCAGGCCCTGTGCTGCTAGGTGCCGGACCGCTGCACAGGCGTCGGCCACATCGCTCTCACCCCAGCGCAGGTGCAGTGCCTGGCGGTACGCCCGGCCATAGCCGGTGCTGCCCCGGTAATTCAGGTCGGCCACGGCAAAGCCGCGCTGGGTCCAGTACTGGATGCGCGGGTCGAGCACCGGGTAGCAGGCCGATGTCGGGCCACCGTGGATGAACACCACCAGCGGTGCGGCCCCCTGCGAACGGGCCGCCGGGTAGAAGAAACCATGCGCCGGCTCACCATCACTGGCGTAGTGGAACGCCTGTGGCAGGCTGACGTGGTCGGCTGGCAGCACTTCGGCCCCACCTGCCAGCACGCGAACCTCGTGGTTGCTGCGGTCGATGGCAATCACCGCCGGCGGGCTGATGGGCGAGGCGGCGATGGCATAGAGGTGGTCGCTGTCTATGGCCAGGTTGCGAAAGCGGGTGTAGGCACTGGCGAAGCGCTCGGTGCGGCCATCGGCCCCGCGCACCCCCAGTTGGCCGAAGCCGTTTTCGAACCAGCTGGCCAGGTAGCTGTGTGGGCCCAATGGCAACCAGGTGCAGGTGCCCAGCTGCCAGGGGGCCGCCGCGTGGTCTGCCTGCTCGGCAGGCATCGCCTGCCACTGGCCATCGACTTCGCCCCAAGGTTGCCAGAACCCATTGCGGTCGGACAGGCAGTACAGCCGGCCTTCGCCATCGAAGCGCGGCTGCTGCAGCGATTCTTCGGCTGCCGCCACGCACTGGGCGGGCAACCAGTGGCCACTGGCATCGCGCATGCGGCACATCAACCGGGTCACGGTCCATGGCTGTGCCGGGCGGTCCCATTCGATCCACGCCAGGCGCTGGCCGTCGCCACTTACCGTCGGTGCAGCATAGAAGTCGGCGCCTTCGGCAAGCACTTCGCAGCCGCCGTCGCGCAGCGCGACCAGGCGATGTTCGACCTGGTCGGCGTGGCGTTCTTCAACCGCCAGCACCTGGCCGTCGTGCCATTGCACATCGCCATAGCGGCAGTTGGCATTCTGCGTCAGGGCCCGCGGTTCCAGGTCGTCCAGCGGCTGGGTATAGACCTGCTGGTCCTGCTCGTTGACGAACACCAGCCCGTCGCCGCCCAGGCAGAAACTGCCACCGCCATACTCGTAGACCCGGCTGCGCACGCTGAAGCCATCCGGGGTCAGACAGCGAGCCTGGCAGTACAACCAGTGCCAGATGCGGCAAGCCCCATCGGCGGGGCGGAATTCCAGCCAGAACAGCCCGTCGGCACTGACCTTGAGTTCGGCAAAGTCGGTGCCGGCGGCCACGGCCTGGGCCGCGCTGAATTCAGCCGCGGGCGATGACACGGGAGTTACGTTCATTGCGGAAGGTCATCTGTTCAATGGCGAGCTGGGCGCTTTCGGCCTCCTCGCGAGCCTTGAGAATGATGCCGTGGTCGGCCGACTTGGCGCACACCGGGTCGGCGTTGCGGGCGTCGCCGGTCAGCATGAAGGCCTGGCAGCGGCAGCCGCCGAAGTCCTTTTCCTTTTCGTCGCATGAGCGGCACGGTTCGCGCATCCACTCGTAGCCACGGAAGCGGTTGAAGCCGAACGACTCGTACCAGATGTGGTGCAGGTCGTGCTCACGCACATTAGGAAACTGCACCGGCAGCTGGCGGGCGCCATGGCAGGGCAGTGCGGTACCGTCAGGTGTGATGGTGAGGAACAGGTTGCCCCAGCCATTCATGCAGGCCTTGGGGCGCTCTTCGTAGTAGTCCGGGGTGACGAAGATCAGCTTGCACGGGTTGCCTTCGGCCTTGAGTTTTGCGCGGTACTCGTTGGTGATGCGCTCGGCACGCTCCAATTGCGCGCGCGTTGGCAGCAGGCCAAGGCGGTTGAGGTGCGCCCAGCCATAGAACTGGCAGGTGGCAAGCTCGACGAAGTCGGCTTCCAGCGCGATGCACAGCTCGATGATGCGGTCGATCTTGTCGATGTTGTGCCGGTGGGTGACGAAGTTGAGCACCATCGGGTAGCCGTGGGCCTTCACTGCGCGGGCCATTTCCAGCTTTTGCGCAAAGGCCTTCTTCGAGCCGGCCAGCAGGTTGTTGACCTGCTCGTCGCTGGCCTGGAAGCTGATCTGGATATGGTCCAGGCCGGCCTCCTTGAATTCGGCGATGCGCGCCTCGTTCAGGCCAATGCCGGAGGTGATCAGGTTGGTGTAGTAACCCAGCCGACGGGCCTCGCCAATCAGCTCGGCCAGGTCCTGGCGCACCAGCGGCTCACCACCGGAAAAGCCGATTTGCGCGGCGCCCATCTGGCGTGCCTCGGCCATGACCTTGAACCACTGTTCGGTGTTCAGCTCCTGGCCCTGGGCGGCAAAGTCCAGCGGGTTGGAGCAGTACGGGCACTGCAGCGGGCAACGGTAGGTCAGCTCGGCCAGCAGCCACAGCGGCAAGCCCACAGCGGGCGTGGGCGGCAACTCAGGCGAGGACGATCCAGTGTTCGGCACGGGCTACCTCCATGAACTGCTCGATGTCCTCGGCTACCTGGGGCACGCCGGGAAATTGCTGTTCGAGTTCGTTGATGATCGCTGCTACGTCGCGCTGGCCATCGATCAGCCCACCGATCAGGCTGGCGCTGTCATTGAGCTTGATCATGCCTTCAGGGTAGAGCAGCACATGGCCTTTCTGCGCCGGTTCGTACTGGAAGCGGTAGCCGGGGCGCCAGTTCGGCACTTGGTTACGGTCGAAACTCATAGGGTGATCCCCTTGTGCCACACCCGGTCCTGGGTGACGGAGTGATAGGGCGGGCGGTTCAGCTCGTAGGCCATGCTCATGGCGTCGAGCATGCTCCAGAGGATATCCAGCTTGAACTGCAGTATTTCCAGCATACGCTCCTGGCCTGCGCGGGTGGTGTAATGCTGCAGGGTAATGGCCAAGCCGTGCTCCACGTCACGCCGGGCCTGGCCCAGGCGGGTACGGAAGTACTCGTAGCCGGCCGGGTCGATCCACGGGTAGTGTTGCGGCCAGCTGTCCAGGCGCGACTGGTGGATTTGCGGGGCGAACAGTTCGGTCAGCGAGCTGCTGGCCGCTTCCTGCCAGCTGGCGCGGCGGGCGAAGTTGACGTAGGCGTCTACGGCAAAGCGCACGCCGGGCAGTACCAGCTCTTGCGAGCGCAACTGGTCGGGGTCCAGCCCCACCGCCTGGCCCAGGCGCAGCCAGGCCTCGATACCGCCGTCTTCGCCTGGGGCACCGTCGTGGTCGAGCAGGCGCTGTATCCACTCGCGGCGTACTTCGCGGTCAGGGCAGTTGGCCAGGATCGCGGCATCCTTCATGGGGATGTTGACCTGATAGTAGAAGCGGTTCGCGACCCAGCCCTGGATCTGCTCGCGGCTGGCCCGGCCCTGGTACATCGCCACATGATAGGGGTGATGGATATGGTAAAAGGCGCCCTTGGCGCGCAGGGCCTGCTCGAACTCGGCAGGGGACATCGGCAGTGCATCGCTCATTCGGCTGGCTCCTGTAAAACGCTTGACTGGCCTGGCAACTCACCCCTGTGGGAGCGGGCATGCCCGCTCCCACAGGGGTTCAGTGTCGTCTGGCCGTCTGTATTTACAACTCGATACTCATGCCATCGAAGGCCACTTCCACGCCCCGGCGCAGTACTTCGGCGCGTTCGGGCGATGCTTCATCAAGTATCGGGTTGGTGTTGTTGATGTGGATAAGCACTTTGCGCTGGCGCGGGAAGCCATCGAGCACTTCCAGCATGCCGCCGGGGCCGTTCTGCGCCAGGTGGCCCATCTCGCGCCCGGTGCGGGTACCAACGCCACGGCGCTGCATTTCATCGTCTTCCCACAAGGTGCCGTCGACCAGCAGGCAGTCGGCGCCGTGCATCATCGCCAGCAGCTTGTCATCGACCTGGCCCAGGCCAGGGGCGTAGAACAGCTTGCCGCCGGTACGAGTATCTTCGACCAGCAAGCCAAGGTTGTCGCCCGGGTGGGGGTCGAAGCGGTGCGGCGAGTAGGGCGGTGCGGCGCTGCGCAGCGGGAAGGGCGTGAAGCGCAGGTTGGGGCAGGCGTCGATCACAAAGCTGCCTTCGAGCTCGATGCGGTTCCACTGCAGCCCACCGTTCCAGTGGCTGAGCATGTTGAACAGCGGGAAGCCAGTGGTCAGGTCCTGGTGGACCATGTCGGTGCACCACACCTGGTGCGGGCAGCCTTCGCGCAGGCTGAGCAGCCCGGTGGTGTGGTCGATCTGGCTGTCCAGCAGCACGATGGCGTTGATGCCGGTATCGCGCAGGGCCCGGGCTGGCTGCATGGGCGCAAAGGCTTGCAGCTGCGCGCGGATGTCGGGCGAGGCATTGCACAGTACCCAGTGCACGCCGTCGTCGGACAGGGCGATGGACGACTGGGTGCGCGCCGTTGCGCGCAGGGTGCCGTCACGGTAACCCTTGCAGTTGACGCAATTGCAGTTCCACTGCGGGAACCCGCCACCGGCGGCGGAGCCGAGAACCTGGATATACATGGCCACTCTCTATGCTGTGCGAAATCCGTATCTTGAAAACGAAAACGCCCCGGCAGGCCGAGGCGTGGAACCGTAAGCCGGGCTTAGCGGTTAGCGAAGTACATGGTGACTTCGAAGCCGATACGCAGATCAGTGTAAGCAGGTTTGGTCCACATGGAGTTACTCCTTCCGGATGGGTTTTGGTTTGCTCAGCTACTACTTGGGTACCGCCATGCGCAGGAGGTTCCCAGAACTGGGATTGCGCTATCTTACAAGAAAAATTTGTACCGAAAGGTTAATTATTCGAAAAGTGCCATTGCACTTTGCGTAACAATCATGGGCTTCCGCCCTGCCAGGAAGTGTCTGGCGCGGCAGCGTTGGCCAGGCAAAGCCAGACAGTCCCCGTATCGAGCAGGTTGCTGAGCAACTGGTCCAGATCCGTCTGCCGCGTGTTCAGGATAGACCTGCGCAGGCCATCGAGCTGGCCTGGTTGTGTAGCCAGGTGTGTCTGCCATGCCCACTCGGCGACCTCCGCGTTGGCCATGGCCGGCTCGGCAAATTGGTCGGCCAAGGCCTGGCGAACCCCGGCGTCAAGGGTAACGCCCTGGCGCAGCAGGGCCGTCAGGTGGTCAAGGACCTGAACCTGGCCGGTGTGCGGAGACTGCACACCGAACAACAGGCCACCCACGCCCTCGATCTGGCGAAAGGTACTGAATACCGCGTAGCCCAGTTGCAGTTCCACTCGCAGCCTTTGGTAGACCGGGCCTTGCAGTAATTGGGCGAGCAGGCGGCCGCGGGCTTCGTCTGCCGCAGCCAGTGGGCAGAACAGCAGCAGGGCGTGTTCACTGCCTGGTGCGCTAACGTGGTACCAGCGCTTGCTGGCCCAGCTGGGTGCCGGCGTAGGCCGCGCGCCTTGGCCGCGGCACTGCTGCACGGCAACACCCAGTGCGCCCAGCGCCCGGGCGTCGAAACCCGTGGCCAAGCCTTGCCACTGCGATTGCTGCCATAGGCTTGCGAGGTGCTGCTGCCCCACCGTGCAATCCGGCGTTGTTTCAGGCAGGCCACCGGCTACCGCATCCGGCAGTTGCTGCAGCAACAGGCGGATGGGTATCAATGCCGGGAGCTGCGCGGGGCTGGCTTGCCAGCAGTTGGCAGGCGGTTCGCGCAGCAACCCCAAGGCCTGGTGCGTTGTGCGCAGCACCGCTGCTGGCAGCCCGGCGCAGCGCAACTGCCAGTAAGCGCCGGCACTGGTGAATTGCAGTTGCACCGAGGCGCGTTCACAGCGTTCCTGCAACGGCGCCAGGGCCTGTTCGAGCACCCGTTTCAGCGGCTGGCGCAAGGGCGAAGGCACCTGCCAGCGCAGGTACAGCGCCGCGTACTGGCGCGAGGCCGGGAGCTGGCCACTGATGGTCAGCGCCGCCGGCAGCGGCTGAGGGTTGGCATTGGGCAGTTCGGCACTGAGCAACGGGTCGGCTGGCGGCAATTGCCAATGGCCGCACTCGGCGCAGGGCAAATCAGCAAGCAGCGCATCCAGCGCGTGCAGGCCTTGGGCATCCAGTTGGGCGAACGGCCGGCCTGCGCTGTCCCGGCGGGCCAGCTCCAGTGCGCTTGCACTGTGCGCGCGGCTGCGCTGCAACACACCGAACTGCTGGTTCAGCGAACGGCGGTCGGCTTGGCGCATGAAACTGAACCAGCCGTGCAGCAGGTCGCGGGCTTCGTCCGGGCAGGCGTTGGCACTGAGCTTGAGGTCGAGGTGCCACAGCAACTGACCGGCGAATGCATACAGTGTTTCAGCTTTGAAACTGTGCAGCCAGCCACGCTCACGCAGGGTGCCCAGCCAGCTCCCGGGGCGGCTGTCTTCAAGGCCGGTGGTCAGCAGCTCCAGCGCTTGCTCGGCGCCGTTTGGGAGTTGCTGGTGCGTGAACACCAGCGGGTCGGCCGTTGCCGACAGGCAGGGTGGCTGCGCCTTAGCCACAGGCTGCCCCACAGCGAAAAGCCCGGCATGTTGGCGGCCGATTCGCTCCAGTTCAGCCAGCGGTTGTGGGCCGCACAGGCTCAAGGTGATCTGCCCGCCCTGGTAAAAGCGCCGGTGAAAACCGCCGAGCGCTTGCTGGAAGCGCGGATCCTGCAGGGCCAGGGTGTAACGGTTGCCGGCATGGAATGCGCCCAGCGGATGGCCAGGCCCGGCCGCTTGCAGCAAGGCGAACTGCTGCTGGGCCTGCGGGTTGCGGGCCCAGGCGATGAACTCGGCGTGAATCACCTCGCGTTCGCGGCGCTGGCGCTCGCTGCCCAGGTCGGGTTCGGCAAGCATCTGGCACAGGCGCTCAAGGCCGCCGGCCAAAGCACTGGGTGGCACTTCGAAGAAAAAGTCGGTAGTACGTTCGCGGGTGCTGGCGTTGACTTGGCCGCCGAGGGTTTGCACGTAGCGCATCAAGCCATCGTTCAGCGCAAAGCGGGAGATACCGAGAAAGAACAGGTGTTCGAGAAAGTGCGCCAGGCCGGGCCATTTGGCGGGGGCATCGTGGCTGCCCGCGTGCACCCGCAGTGCGGCCGCCGAGCGCTTCAGGCGCGGGGCGTGGCGCAGGGTCAGCTGCAGGCCGTTGGCGAGGGTCAGGTGGCGGGTGGCGTCAGGCATGGGGGGCTCCGGTTGCTCGGTTTCCATGCTAACCCATTTGTTTCCAGGCCCGACCCCTTCGCGGGCGAGCCCGCTCCCACAGGTACTGCACAGGGCTTTAGATTCACGCGGTCGATGTGAAAGCGGCCCCCGTCAGCCTTGACGCAGGTGCAGCTCCTGGCGCAGATCGCTCAGGTAGGGGAAGGCCGCGCGCCCCTGCACCACCCGCTCATGCTCAAGTTCGGCCAGCAACAGGCATTCATCGTGCCCGGCCATCGCCAGCAGGCTGCCGTCCGGGCCGATGATGCTGCTTTGCCCGCAATACTGGATCTGCCCTTCTGCCCCGCAGTAGTTGGCATACACCAGATAACACTGGTTCTCCTGCGCCCGCGCCCGCACGGTCACCTGGCAGGTGAAATCGTAGGGCGCCATGTTCGCCGTTGGCACCAGAATCAGCTCGGCGCCGTCCAGTGCCAGGCGCCGGGCGTTCTCCGGGAACTCGATGTCGTAGCAGATCAGCAGGCCGACCTTCCAGCCCTCCAGCTGTACCACCGGGAAGTGATCGGGGCCGGGGCTGAACATCGAACGGTCCAGTTCGCCGAACAAGTGGGTCTTGCGGTAGTTGCCCAGGCTGCGCCCATGGGCGTCGATCAACTGCACGCTGTTGTAGATCGCCCCGTCCTCGCCGCGCTCCGGGTAGCCGTAGACAATGGCGATGCGGTACGCCTGGGCGATTTCCACCACCGCCATGGCTGCTGGACCATCGGCCGCCTCGGCCAGGTGCTCCACCTGAGCCAGGCCGATGTTGTAGCCGCTGAGGAACATTTCCGGGCACACCAGCAACTGCGCGCCACGTTCAACTGCCAGCTGCGCCTGCTGGCGCAGCCGTTGCAGGTTGCCGGGTACATCCAGCGGCTGGGGATGGCCCTGGAACAGAGCAATGCGCATGTTGCCTCCTGCGTGTCAGTCGGCCAGGGCGATCGGGCCGATCTCGTCGAACACGTCGCCAGGGCCTGGGTTGTCGGGGTGGGTACGGCCACCGAAGTGGTTCATGATACCCCACACCGCATTCAGTGAAGTTTGCACCGCGCCCTCGACCCAGGCAGGTGTCCACGACACGTCGTCCCCGGCGATGAACATGCCGCGCTGTTCGGCGGGCATGTCCTGCTGCATGAAGTGGGCGTACATGCGCTGGTTGTAGCGGTAGTGGCCCGGCAATGCACCCTTGAAGGCGCCGAGGAAGTACGGGTCGGCTTCCCAGGACACGGTGATCGGGTCGCCGATGATGTGCCCGGCAATGTCGGTTTTCGGGTAGATCTTTTTCAGCGCATCCAGGGCCAGTTGCACGCGCTTTTCCACCGGGTGCGGCAGCATCTTCAGCGCATCGCTCATCCACGCGTAGGACAGGCAGATGACCCCCGGTTTGTGGTCACCGTTATCGAACAGGTATGTGCCGCGGGTGAGGCGGTCGGTGAGGGTCATGCTCATCAGGTCGCGGCCGGTTTGCGGGTCTTTGTCCTTCCAGAACGGCCGGTCGACCATGACGAAGGTCTTCGAGGACTGCATGTAGCGGGTCCGGTCCAGGGCCATCCACATTTTTTGCGAGAACAGCGATTCCTCGCAGTCGATCTGCGTGGTCAGCAGCCAGGTCTGGCAGGTGGTGAGCACTGCACTGTAGTGGCGGGTGTCACCCCAGTTGTCGGTAACCGCCAGGCGCCCGTCGGCTGCGCGGGCGATACGTTTTACACCGGTACGCGGCGCGCCGCCATGCAGCGCGCTAAGGCTGGTGCCCTGTGGCCAGTGCACGCAGCGCTCCGGTACATGGCGCCAGATACCTTGTGGCACCTGCTCAACGCCGCCGACTACCAGGTGCTGATGGTCGTCGCAGTTGGTCATGACCACGCGGAAAATTTCCAGCATCGAGTTGGGGAAGTCCGAGTCCCACCCGCCCGTGCCGAAGCCGACCTGGCCGAACACCTCGCGGTGCTGGAAGCTCAGCTTGGCGAACGAGCGCGAGGTGGCGACGAAGTCATAGAAGGTGCGGTCGTCCCACAGCGGTACCAGCTTGTTCCACAGCGCCTTCAGGCGGGTGACATCACGGTCGCGGATGGCTTGCTGAATGTCGGAGAACTGGGCACCGCTTTCCAGCGCATCGGCCCAGGCGTCGGCCACTTCATGGAACAGTTGCGGCAGGTCGGCAGCCTTCTCGGCGTAGTAGGTCTGGCCCTCCAGGTCGATCACCGTACTGCCCGACGCCGGGGTCAGCGGGTTGGGGAAAGGCTTGGTTTCCAGGCCTAGCTTGTCCACATAGTGGTAGAAGGCAGTGGACGACACCGGGAAGCGCATGCCGCCGAGTTCGGCCACGATCCCGTCGGTGCCGTTGAAGGCTTGCGAGCGCAGCCGGCCGCCAAGCTTGGAGGCCTCGTAGACCACCGGCTTGAGGCCCAGCTTCATCAGTTCGTACGCCGCCACCAGGCCGGCGATGCCCGCACCTACGATGGCCACCTCTTCACCGTGGCGTTCAGCCGGGATACTGCCAAGGCCTGCCGGGTGTTCAAGCCAGTCGTCGAAAGCGAAGGGAAAGTCCGGGCCAAAGATGGTGATCGGCTTCTTGCCGTCGGCGGGGTGGCGGTTTTTCTTGTTCATGAAGTGACCTTGCCAGAGGGGCTGCGCGGTGAGCAGAGCCTGAGTATAGGAGATGCCTGGTGGTCATTTTAGGGACAGCGGGGTTCGTAATTAAGATGCAGAGTGTTGTCTTAATGTCGTTTTCTGAGTCGAAATCTATTTCAAAAAATACATTATGACGAACAATGGCCCGTTGTAGGAGCGGCCTTGTGTCGCGAAAGGGCCGCAAAGCGGCCCCAGCAACATCTGCTGTATGCACAAATCCTGGGGGCGCTTCGCACCCCTTTCGCGACACAAGGCCGCTCCTACAACGGGCTGTGTAGCACTTGCGATCTGGGTGATCAGATACGTCCTACACCCATGCCTTGAGATAAAGAATTACCCTACACCCGCTATAGCCCCGGTCTGGCTGCGCGGAAAATGTCTCAGGGTTAACGTCACCGGGTCGCCGTTCTAAGGGCGACTGGGTGTGAGAACCCATCATTCAACTTCGCACCAAGGCTTGTGTCATGGCAGCCGTGCGCGGGCAGGCTTTGGCCTGGCCGGATTTCCAAGTTGGCCGGTTCTCACCCCGTGCATGGCTGCCACCTATTTCCCGTGAGAAGGAGTTGGTAGGCAGTTTCCTCAAGGCTCAATTTGGGAATTGCATCATGAAACAGACGGATTCTGACCGACCCGAAAAACTCAAACCCACCGCCGAAAAGCCCTTCTGCAACTGCGAAGCCAGCCACCCGCCGCTCTTCGCCATCCGCCCCGGCATTGACGCCGCCGACGCCTTGGTCCACGCCTGCCTGCTAGCCCGTGGCCTCAACCAGATTGCCTCTGACTACGCGCAACACCACGCGCCCGAGCGCAGCCGTGACATTGTCTGGTCGATGCAGCATTCTGCCGAAAGCCTGTCGGCCATCCTCGATGGCCTGCTTGACGGTCAGGAAGCCTGACCGCCAGCCCGCTCACAGCGGCTGACCGCGGTCCACCTTGCTGCTGAGGATGATCGACGTGGTGGTTTTCTCCACCCCGTCGACACTGCCGATCTGGTCAAGCAACTGGTCCAGTTGCTCGGGTGAGTCCGTGCGCAGCCAAGCCACGTAGTCGAATTCGCCACTTACCGCGCACAACTGCTGCACTTGCCCCATGGCACTCAAACGCCGCACCACGTCCTTGCCGCAGCGCGGTTGCACCTTGATCCCCACATACGCTTGCAGCCCGCCACCGATCACACTTTGCCCAAGGCGCACACCGTAACCGGCAATGACCTTGGTCTTCTCCAGCCGCTCCAGGCGTGAGTTGACCGTGGTACGGGCGATACCCAGCTGACGCGCGAGGTTGGCCACGCTTTCACGGGCGTTGATCTGCAGCAGCGCGATCAGCTGGCGATCGATTTCATCCAGGGTGATAAGGCGGGCATCCGACATGGCGAGTCTCTACGGTTGGCCCGCTAGCCTAGCCAGCCAATGCCAATCAGGGCAAGGCCAGCCGCTGCCGACGCGGCCCCTGTAGGAGCGGCCTTGTGTCGCGAAAGGGTGCATAGCGCCCCCAGGATTTGTGCATCAAGCAGATATCGCCGGGGCCAGAGCACGCTCCGAAGCATATTGCCAGGCATGAAAAAGCCGCGCATTCGCGCGGCTTTTCAGTAGCTGGTGGGCCCACACGGACTCGAACCGTGGACCAAAGGATTATGAGTCCTCTGCTCTAACCGACTGAGCTATAGGCCCTCAGTAAGTGGCCGGATTATAACGAGGGTTTCGCAGCTGTGCCATCTGAAAGATCCGATAGTGCTATGCGAAGGAACGAAGCAGCGAATTCCTCTGGCGGCAGTGGCAGGCTGACGATGTAGCCCTGGATCTGCTCGCAGCCTTCCGCTGCCAGGAAACGCTGTTGCGCCTGGTTTTCCACCCCTTCGGCAATGATGGTCAATTGCATGCTGCGGCCCAGCGCGATGATCGCCCGGGCGATGGCTGCATCGTGGGGATCGTCAGGCAGGCCGCGGATGAACGACTTGTCGATCTTGAGGATATCCAGCGGCAGGCGCTTGAGGTAACTCAGCGATGAATAGCCCGTGCCGAAGTCGTCAATGGCCAACTGCACGCCCAGTTTCTTCAGCTGGTGGAGCACGACCAAGGCTTCTTCGGCCTGGCTCATGATGAAGTTCTCGGTAATTTCCAACTGCAGGTCGCCCGCCTTCAGGCCGTAGGTCTTGAGTAATTGCTCGATGCGCTTGGCCAGGCCGTGATGGCGCAATTGGGCGCCAGCCAGGTTGATCGAAAGCGGGCCGAACGCTTCATAGTCCCGCTTCCAGCGATGCATCTGCCGGCAGGCCTGCTCCAGTACCCAGTCACCCAACTGCAGGATGGTGCCGTTCTCTTCGGCCAGGTGGATGAAGTGCTCAGGCGGCACCTCACCGAAGGTCGGGTGGCTCCAGCGGATCAGCGCTTCGGCGCCGACCAGGCTCTGGGTCTTGAGGCTGAGCTTGGGCTGGAAGCACAGGCTCATTTCATTGCGCTCCACGGCGCGGCGCAGTTCATGCTCCAGGGCAATGCGTTCGCTGGCCTGGGCGGTGAGGTCGCGGGTGTAGGCTTCGACGCGGTTGCGGCCCTTGGCCTTGGAGCGGTACATGGCGGCATCGGCGTTGCGGATCAGCGTGGCGACGTCGCTGCCGTCTTGTGGGTACAGGCTGATGCCAATGCTGGCGCTGGTGAAGAACTCGTGTTCGCCAGCCTGGAACGATGCGTTGAAGCAAGCCAGCAATTTGTTGGCGATGGAGCTGGCGTCGCTGGGCTTGTGCAGGCCGGGCAGCAGGATGATGAACTCGTCGCCGCCCAGGCGGGCCACGGTGTCGACGTCACGTACCTGCTCTTTCAGGCGCTGGGCGATACCTTTGAGCAGCAGGTCGCCGACCGGGTGGCCGAGGCTGTCGTTGATGTGCTTGAAGCGGTCAAGGTCAAGGAACAGCACCGCACCCTGGCGGTTGGACACCTGCGCACAGGCCAGTGCAGCCTGTAGGCGGTTCTCGAACAGGGCGCGGTTGGGCAGGCCGGTCAGTGGGTCGTGGTGGGCCTGGTAGTCGAGCTTGGCCTGGGCATGCTTGAGGCTGGAAATATCAGCGAACACCGCGACGAAATGGGTGATTTCGCGCTCGGTGTTGCGCACAGCGCTGATGGTCAGCCAGCTGGGGTAAAGCTCCCCGCTCTTGCGTTTGTTGAAGATCTCGCCCTGCCAGTGGCCTTCAGCGGTCAACTGGTGCCACATGGCGGCGTAGAAGGCACTGTCGTGCTGGCCGGAGGCGAGCAGGCGCGGGGTTTGGCCGAGGGCTTCGATTTCGCTGTAGCCGGTAATTTCGCTGAACGCACGGTTGACCGCGCTGATGCGCTGGTCGATGTCGGTAATCAGTACGCCCTCGGCAGTGTTCTCGAATACCGTGGCGGCCAGTTGCAGTTTTTCCTGCATGAGGTGGCGTTCGGTAATGTCGCGGGCGATGGTCAGCATGCAGTCGATCCCGGCAATCGGCAGTGGCCTTGCCGAGAGTTCGCACAAGCGGATTTGCCCGTCGCTGCGGCGAATGTGGCAGGTGAAATCACGCACGAAGCCGTCGCGGTTCAACTGGTCGACCAGGCGTTTGCGCTCGTTGAGGTCGACCCAGATGCCAAGGTCCAGCGACGTCTGGTCGATGGTCGGGTTCAGATCGTAGCCGGTCAGGCGGCAGAAGCCTTCGTTCACCTCCAGCAGCAAGCCGTCACTCTGGCGCGACAGCAGCAGCCCGTCGGGTGAGGCGTGGAAGGCCTTGGCGAATTTTTCTTCAGAGGTTTGCAGTTGCTGCTGGGTTTCCTTGAGCTGGCTGATGTCGCGTACCGCCACTACCAACGCGGGGGTGCCGTCGAGCTCGAAGGTTTCCGCCGAGGTCAGGCCGGTAAACAATTGGCCATTGCTGCGGCGGAAGGTCATCTCCAGGTTGCGGATACCGCCTTGGTGCAGGCGCTCCAGCACCCGTGGCCCGCTGCCTTCTACGCCCCACAGGTTGAGCTCGGTAGCGGTACGGCCGATCACCTGGTCCGGCGCCAGGCCGATCTGTTCCTCGAACGCCTCGTTCACCTCCAGCAGGCAGCCATCGCTGTGGCGGGCGATAAGCAGGATGTCGGGGCATTGCTGGAACACCGAGGCGAATTTTTGCTCGGACAACCGCAGGGCGTCCTCGGTGCGCTTGGTTTCGCTGATGTCGATCATCAGGCCGCGCATCACGGGGTGGTGGCCATGTTCGATCATGCTGACGATGTTGCGTACCCAAAGCGCTTGGCCGTCGGCGCGGATGACTCGGTAATCGAGGCTGTGGTCGCGCCCGGCAGCGGTTTCGCTGTCGCAGTACGCCTGGGCCCAGAGGGCATCTTCCGGGTGCAGTATGCTGCGCCAGAAGCCCGGTTTCAGCCAGTCGGTCAGCGGGTAGCCGAGCAGGCCCTCGGCGTGGGGTGACACATAGCTGTAGGTATAGTCATTGGCGTCGGCTTCCCAGGCAATGGCTGACAGGCTTTCGACCAGCCCACGGTAGTGGTATTCGCTGCTGCGCAGCTCCTGCTCCAGGGCAATGCGGCGGGAAATTTCCGAGCTGAGCCGGCGGTTGATGCGGATGACAATGGCCAGTACGCCCATCAGGAACAGCACGGTTGGCAGGCCGTACACCAGCAAGTCGGACCAGAACATCCGCTGATCGACCACATTGCCCACCCAGCGCTGCTGGATCTCGCTGATTTCGCCGCTGCTCATGTCGGCCATCACTTTGTCGAGAATGCCGACCAGGACTGGATTGTTGCGCGGCACGGCCATGGCCAGTTGATAGCGATAGGGTGTTTCACCGCTGACATACAGGCCATCGAGCTTCAGCTGGCGCAGGCTCCAGATACTCGATGCCAAGTCCCCGACCACAGCATCCACCTGGTCGGTGGCCAGGGCCTGCAGCGCCGAGCTGACGTTAGGCAGTGCCACCAGGTTGAGGTCTGGGTGGTGGGTGCGCAGCAACTCATGTGGCGCATAATTTTCGACCACGGCAATTTTCAGCCCATACAGGTCTTTCAGGTCGCGCGGTTGAGCGCCGCCCTTGTGGGCGAGGATCACGATGGGAAAGTCCAGGTATGGCCGGGTGAAGGACAGGTAGGCCTGGCGTTCTGGCGTCGACATGATGCCGGGCAGTAAGTCGATTCGGTTTTCGCGTGCCTGTGCCAATACCTCGGTCCAGTTACTGGGCTCGACCGGTTTCAGTGTCACGCCCAGGCGTTGCTGGATCTTGGCGATGTAATCGGCGGCCAATCCCTGGTAGCGGCCCTCCTGGTCGCGAAACTCGAACGGCGGCCAGGAGGCATCTACGCCCAGGCTCAGCTGCGGGTGGGCAGCCAGCCAGGCTTGCTCCTCGTCTGTCAGGGTAAGGGCGCCGGCCGTTGTGCTCCAGACAATCAGGATCAGCAACAGGATGGCCGGCTTCAGGGGCATGACGGCCTCGCTTTCAGGTGGTCTGAAGTCGAGTGTAGACGGGCATTGCTGCTGGTGTGCGGAAGAACAAGAGGCCTTTTGTCAGATACAACAGTGCCTTGAGAAAAACCCCGGCCTGGGCTTAATGCGAGTCAGTTGAGAAATTTGGGGTCGCTTTGCGACCCTTCGCGGGCACGCCCGCTCCCACAGGGGATCGCGCATTTCTTGAGTGGGAGCGGGCGTGCCCGCGAAGGGCTGCAAAGCAGCCCCAGTAACGCTTAACTAACAGGCATTAGGCCTGGGCCGGGGTTCGTTCGTCACTCGTCGAGGAAGGAGCGCAGGTGCTCGCTGCGCGTCGGGTGGCGCAATTTGCGCAACGCCTTGGCTTCGATCTGACGGATCCGCTCACGGGTCACGTCAAACTGCTTGCCCACCTCTTCGAGGGTATGGTCGGTGTTCATGTCGATACCGAAACGCATGCGCAGCACTTTGGCTTCGCGTGCGGTCAGGCCCGAGAGCACGTCACGGGTGGCTTCTTTCAGGCTCTCGACCGTGGCTACATCGATCGGGGACTGCATGGTCGAGTCCTCGATGAAGTCGCCCAGGTGCGAGTCTTCGTCGTCACCGATCGGGGTTTCCATGGAAATCGGCTCTTTGGCGATTTTCAACACCTTGCGGATCTTGTCCTCAGGCATCTCCATGCGCTCACCCAGCTCTTCCGGGGTCGGTTCGCGGCCCATTTCCTGCAGCATCTGCCGGGAAATACGGTTGAGCTTGTTGATCGTCTCGATCATGTGCACCGGAATACGAATGGTGCGAGCCTGGTCAGCGATCGAACGGGTGATTGCCTGGCGAATCCACCAGGTGGCGTAGGTCGAGAACTTGTAACCACGACGGTATTCGAACTTGTCTACCGCCTTCATCAAACCGATGTTGCCTTCCTGGATCAGGTCGAGGAACTGCAGGCCACGGTTGGTGTACTTCTTGGCGATGGAGATAACCAGACGCAGGTTTGCCTCGACCATTTCTTTCTTGGCGCGGCGGGCCTTGGCTTCACCGATCGACATGCGACGGTTGATTTCCTTGATCTCGGCAACGGTCAGGCCGGTTTCGGTCTCAAGGTCGATCAGCTTTTGCTGGCAAGCAACGATGGCGGCGTCCTTTTCACCCAGGGCGGCTGCCCATTTGGTGTTGCGCTTGGCCAGGTCACCGCTCCAGGTCTGGTCGGTTTCGTTACTGGGGAACAGGCGCAGGAAGTCGGCGCGCGGCATGCGGGCGTCACGCACGCACAGTTGCATGATGGCGCGTTCTTGCTGGCGCAGACGGCTCAAGGCGTCACGCACGCGCTCGACCAGTATCTCGAACTGCTTCGGTACCAGTTTGATCGGCATGAACAGGTCAGCCAGGGCCTGCAGGGCCTCGATGCTTTCCTTGTGGTTGCGACCGTGTTTCTTCAGAACCTTGTTGGTGACCTGAAGCTGGTCGTTGACCGCACCGAAACGCTGTGCGGCGACAACGGGGTCGGGACCGCTTTCGGTCTCTTCTTCGTCGTCACTGCCTTCGCTTTCTTCGTCTTCGTCGTCCGACTCTTCCTTGGCCGCTGGGGCCTTGGCGCCGATGACTGGCACTTCGTCGGTGGGCGCTGCGATATTGTCGTCAGGGTCGATGTAACCGCTGAGAACATCGGACAGGCGGCCACCTTCCGCGGTGACACGGTCATATTCGCCGAGAATGTAATCGACAGTGCCCGGGAAGTGGGCGATGGCACCCATGACTTCACGAATGCCTTCCTCGATACGCTTGGCGATTTCGATCTCGCCTTCGCGGGTCAGCAGCTCGACCGTACCCATTTCGCGCATGTACATGCGCACCGGGTCGGTCGTGCGGCCGATATCGGTTTCAACTGCCGCCAACGCAGCAGCGGCTTCTTCGGCCGCGGCTTCGTCGGTGTCGGCTTCCGCCAACAGAAGGGCATCCGCATCCGGAGCACTCTCGAATACGTTGATCCCCATGTCGTTGATCATGCGGATGATGTCTTCCACCTGTTCCGGATCTGAAATATCCTCAGGCAGGTGGTCGTTGACCTCCGCGTAAGTCAGGTAGCCCTGCTCACGACCGCGGGTGATCAACTCTTTGATACGAGACTGCTGTTGCGCTTTTCCGGACATAACACCCTATCCACTGAAGGTCTTGGCGGGCAAAAAACAAGCCGAGGATTATACCCGAGCATGGGCCTCACGCGCCAGATGAGGTCGGCGTTTGTGCGGGAACATTCCGGCTCAGCAAGGCGAGGAGCTGGGTTTTTTCCTCGCTGGTCAATTCGCTTTGACGTGATTTCCTGAGCAGTTGTTCCAGGCTGCGCTCGCGTTGGCGGGCGGACAAGCTAGTAATGGTGTCGAAAAACTGTTGTTCAAGGTTGTCGGCCACGATCAGCCATTCCTTTTCTGCCAAGGCCCGCAGCAGGCGGCCCTGTTCGGTGCCATGCCAGCGTGCAATCAACTGCATTGAGCTTAGCCCAGGATTTTTCTGTGCGGCTTCGATCAATGCCACCAGCAGCTGGCTGTACAGGTGCTCTTCGTCGGCGAAGTGGCTGGCATCTTCCACCTTGCCCGCCAGCAGCGGGTGGTGCAGCAAGGTACGCAGGGCCGCCAGGGTAGGTGGTTCGACCGGCGCCGGCACCCGTGGCGGCGCTTCATCGCGCTGCCAGTTTTTCCCGCCCTTGCGGTTCTTGTCCCATGGTTTGTCGCCCCACGGCTTCTTGCCGCCGCCCTTGTTGGGCTTCCAGGCCTGCTCCTGCTGGAACGGCGCCGGCTCGAACTGCGGCATGTCACCATAGTCGGGGGTGTAGCTGGCCATGGCGTCGTAATCGTAGCCAGGGTCGTAGTCCGGCATGCTGGTGGGCGCGGCTGCCTGCTGGGCCAGTTGCTCGACCTGTTGAGGGTCGAGGCCGGTGATTTCTTTCAGGCGGTTGCGCATCAGCTGGCGCAGGTTGGCGCCGGGAATCTTTTCGATCAACGGTGCGGCCAGGGTCGCCATGTGGGCCTTGCCTTCCAGCGAGCGCGGGTCGGCTTCGACGCCCAGTTGCTCGAAGAAGTAGTCGGCCAGCGGCTGGGCGTGCTGGTTGATGCGGGCCATGAAGGCGTCGGTGCCTTCGGCGCGTACCAGGCTGTCTGGGTCTTCGCCTTCAGGCAGGAACAGGAAGCGCGCCCGACGGCCGTCCTGCAGGTTGGGCAGCGCCGATTCCAGCGCGCGCCATGCCGCTTTGCGCCCGGCCTGGTCGCCGTCGAAGCAGAACAGCACGCTGGGCACCACGCGGAACAGGCGCTTGAGGTGTTCTTCGCTGGTGGCCGTGCCAAGGGTGGCCACGGCATTGCGCAAGCCTTGCTGGGCGAGGGCGATGACATCCATGTAGCCCTCGACAACGATGATTTCGTCGAGGTTGCGGTTGTGCTTGCGCGCCTCGTACAACCCGTACAGTTCCTGGCCCTTGTGGAATACCGGGGTTTCCGGGGAGTTCAGGTACTTGGGTTTGTCGTCGCCGAGCACCCGGCCACCAAAGGCGATGATGCGCCCGCGGCTGTCACGGATGGGGAACATTACCCGGTCGCGGAAGCGATCGTAGCGCTTGCCGCTTTCGGCGTTCTCGATCAGCAGGCCGGCATCGATCATCACCTTCTGCTGCAGGGCGTCGGCGCCCAGGTGCTTGAGCAGGTTGTCCCAGCCGGGCGGGGCGAAGCCCAGGCAGAAGTCGCGGGCAATTTCCCCGGACAGGCCGCGGCCTTTGAGGTAGTCCACCGCCGCCTTGCGGGTCGGGTGGCTGCGCAACGCCTGGCGGTAGAATTCGGAGGCTGCATCCAGCAGTGGGTATAGCGGCGAATCGGTGGGCTGACGTGGCTTGTTGTCACGGCGCCCTTGTTCGCGGGGTACTTCCATGCCGGCGGCGCGGGCCAGCTCCTCGACGGCCTGGGGGAAATCCAGGTTGTCGTGGTCCATGACAAAGCCCAGGGCGTTGCCTCCGGCGCCGCAGCCGAAGCAGTAGTAGAACTGCTTGTCGGGGCTGACCGTAAAGGAAGGGGTTTTTTCCTTGTGGAACGGGCAGCAGGCGGAGTAGTTCTTGCCGGTTTTTTTCAGCTGGACGCGCGAACTCACCACATCGACGATGTCGAGGCGGTTGATCAGGTCGTCAATGAAGCTCTGGGGAATCAGCCCGGCCATGGCAGTCTCGTCATCTGGCAACTGGCAAGTCTAATCGCTCGCGCGCCGAATGGGGCGGGTGCCGCTTGATATGGTGCGAGGAAATGTGTGCTCGCCGCCGGCCACTAGGGGCCCGTCAGTCTGACGTGCACGTCTGGTCATGGAACAGCGAAGACCAGCTCTGACGTTTCAGGCAGGTTGCCCGTATGCAGTTCGCGTGAAGCTTGTGCGGGGCCTTGGGCTGGCTGCCCAAGTGTAAAACGACCACTGCCATCGCCCGGCGTTAGCCGGGCAGGGCAGAAGCTTTGCGTTGAACGCCTGTATTAGTACAGACGAACGGCGCGGCGCTGTTCGCGCTGAACTTTCTTGGCGTGACGCTTAACAGCAGCAGCTGCTTTGCGCTTACGCTCTGCGGTCGGTTTCTCGTAAAACTCGCGGCTACGAACTTCAGCCAGTACACCGGCTTTTTCGCAGGAGCGCTTGAAACGACGCAGAGCTACGTCGAAGGGTTCGTTCTCTTTAACTTTGACGGCTGGCATCCAGGGCTACCTTAATTCATTACCGGGGTAGACGTGCTCCTGGCAAAACAAAGGTGTGCTGGAGAACGTCGGTTTTCAAGGGTTGCGGATGTTAACCCTTAGCAAGCCGGAATGCAAAGCCTCTGATCGAAAACCGCTGGTCGGCACTCGGCACGGGGACTATCATGCGCGGCTTCGAATTCAGCCCCCACAAGGGACGAGCCCATGCTAGTACTGGGATTGGAAACATCCTGCGACGAAACTGGCGTCGCATTATACGACAGCGAACGCGGTTTGTTGGCCGACGCGCTGTTCAGCCAGATCGACCTGCACCGCGTGTTTGGCGGTGTGGTGCCCGAGCTTGCCTCGCGTGACCACGTCAAGCGCATGCTGCCCCTCATCCGCCAGGTGCTGGACGAGGCGGGCTGTGTCGCCACCGAAATCGACGCCATCGCCTATACCGCCGGCCCTGGCCTGGTCGGGGCCTTGCTGGTGGGGGCGTCGTGCGCCCAGGCCCTGGCATTTGCCTGGGACATTCCGGCAATTGGCGTACACCACATGGAAGGTCACCTGCTGGCGCCCATGCTGGAAGAAAACCCGCCCGAGTTTCCGTTCGTCGCTTTGTTGGTGTCCGGCGGCCATACCCAGCTGGTTCGGGTGGATGGCATCGGCCGATACGAGCTGCTGGGCGAGAGCCTGGACGATGCCGCTGGCGAAGCTTTCGACAAGACCGCCAAGCTGATTGGCCTGAATTACCCGGGTGGCCCGGAAATCGCGCGCCTGGCCGAGCAGGGCGTGCCGGGGCGCTTTGTGTTCCCCAGGCCGATGACCGATCGCCCTGGCCTGGAATTCAGCTTCAGTGGCCTGAAGACGTTCGCCCTGAACACCTGGCAGCAGTGCAAGAATGCTGGCGACGACGGCGAGCAAACCCGTTGCGACGTGTCGCTGGCATTCCAGCAGGCCGTGGTAGAGACTTTGACCATCAAGTGCAAGCGGGCCCTCAAGCAGACGGGCCTAAAGCGCCTGGTCATCGCCGGGGGCGTAAGTGCCAACAAGGCCTTGCGCGCCTCGCTGGAAGAGATGCTGGCTGGCATGAAGGGCAACGTATATTACGCGCGGCCGCAGTTCTGCACCGACAACGGCGCGATGATCGCCTATGCCGGCAGCCAGCGGCTGCTGGCCGGGCAGCAGCAGGGCCTGGGGATCAGCGTGCAGGCACGCTGGCCGATGGAGCAATTGCCACCGCTGTAACGGTAGGCGGCAAGGTTCAGAAGTGGCGCTCGCGCCCGGCAAACAGATCGCGCAGGTTGCTGCGGTGGCTCCAGACGATCAAGGCGGTGAGCACCGTGATCGGCAGCAGGGCTTCCGGCTCGCGCCAGGCCAGCAATGGCAAGGTCAGCGGGGTGGCGATCAGCGCGGCCAGCGAGCTGGTACGGGTGAGGTAGAAAATCAGCAGCCAGGCGCCAACCGCCAGCAGCGCGGCGGGGAAATACAGGCCCATGAGCATGCCGGCCGCCGTCGCCACGCCCTTGCCACCCTGGAAGCGGAAGTACACTGGAAACAGGTGGCCCAGCACTGCATACACGCCTACCCAGGCCTGTTCTTGCAGGTCCAGCCCGGCGAGGCGGGCGAGCAATACTGGCAGCAGGCCCTTGCACAGGTCGCCAAGCAGGGTCAGGATCGCCATTTTACGGCCTGCCAGGCGTAGCATGTTGGTAGCGCCGGCATTGCCTGAACCACTGGAACGCGGGTCCGGGCTGCCTGAGAGGCGGCTGAGAACAATGGCGAAGGACAGCGAGCCGAGCAGGTAGGCGAGCAACGCCAGTAACCAAAACATGCTAACTATTCCGGGCGAGGACGCCCTGATTCTAACGGCGCCAGTCGCCCTTGTCGTGCTGTGGAGAGAAGTGCTTGGACAGAGTGTTCATCGAAGGCCTGGAAGTCGATACCGTTATCGGTGCCTATGACTGGGAGCGGGATATTCGCCAGTGCTTGCGCCTGGACTTGAGCTTTGCCTGGGACAACCGCCCCGCGGCGGCCGGCGACGACCTGAACCTGGCCCTGGATTACGCCAGCGTTTCGGCGCGTATCCGGGCATTCGCCGAGCAGGCCCGTTTCGAGCTGGTGGAAACTTTTGCCGAGCGCCTGGTGGCTGCCTTGATGGAAGAGTTCCACATCCCGTGGGTGCGGTTGAAGCTGACCAAGCCTGGCGCGGTGCCGGCGGCCCGTGGCGGTGTTGGCGTGGAGATCGAGCGCGGATGTCTCTGAGCACGGTTTACCTGGGCCTTGGCAGCAATGTCGACCGTGAGGCGCATTTGTGTGCCGGGCTTGATGCGTTGGCCGCGATTCTCACCGACATGCGCTGCTCTCCGGCTTTCGAAAGCCAGGCGGTGGGGATCAAGAGCGGGCCATTCATCAATTTCGTGGTCAGCGGGCAAACCGCGCTGCCGTTGATCGAACTGGACCGCCGGCTGAAGTTCATCGAGGCCGACAATGGCCGTTATGCGCCTGACCGCAAAGGGTTGCCGCTGGATATCGACGTGCTGATGTATGACGACCTGCATGGCAACTTCGATGGGCTGGTACTGCCCCGGGCAGAGATCTTGAAGAACGCCTTCGTGTTATGGCCGCTGTCGCTGCTGGCGCCGGAACTGGTGCATCCGGGGGCGGGCAAGACCATGGCGCAGTTGTGGCAGGACGCGCAGATCGACCAGGTGCTGGCCCCGGTGGCCTTTGAGTGGCGTGGGTTGCAGTTGACGCCGGCGTAAGCCTGTTCCGGCCTTTTCGCGGGCTTGCCCGCTCCCACAGGTGAATCGCGCAGGCTTCAAATTTTGAGAAAGACAGTTGCTCCTGCAAGTCCGGCGGCAACTCCAAGCCAGCGCAGGCCCCCTGTGGGAGCGGGCATGCCCGCGAACACCGGCGAAGCCGGTGCCAGGCACCGCGTCGCCTGCTTCGCGGGCTTGCCCGCTCCCACAGGGGCTGTGTTGCCTTCATGTTGGCGCGCTACCTATGGGAGCGGCTTTGGTCGCGAAAGGGCCGGTAGCACTAGCAGTGCCGGTAAGCCTCAAGCGCTTTCAGCCGCTGCGCTTTGAGCGCTTCGCCCAGTGCCTGGCCAGTCAGCCCAGCCTGCACAAGCGGCTTCACATCCACCGCCCGCGCCGCTGCCGCAGCGCCACGTAGGTACTCGCCCTGTGGATAACCCGCTTTGCAATTCCCCAGTGCCACCATCTCGCAGGCAGCCAGGAAATCCTCAAACCGCTGCGGGCGCCGGTACACATCGAACTTCTGCAACAGCGCCAGCAGTGACATGGCAGGCAGCTGCAGCGCCTGATCAGCCTGCACCAGGCACTCCCCCGTCAGCAGGGCCAGCTCCTGGCATTCCCGCGGCGCCTTGAGGCGTTGGTTGACGGTCTTGATCGAGGCGGGGGGCAACTGGTGCAACAGGCAGGCCCAGCGCACGTGCAGGGGCTGGTGATGCGCAGCTGCTTGTTCCAGCGCAGCCAGGGCTTGGGGGGCGCTATCAAGCTCAGGCAACAGTTCCCGGAGGGCGGCGCACGCATGCAGGACCTGGAAGAACACCTGCGGCTGCGCCTCCATCAGCGCGCGCTCGATCTCCTTCCAGCTGCGCTCTGCAGTCAATGCCTGCAATTCACCCGAGGCACTGATCTGGCGCATCAGCTCCAAGGTTTCATCGGCCACCCGAAAGCCCAAGGGTGCATAGCGCGCAGCAAAGCGCGCCACCCGCAGCACACGCAGGGGGTCTTCAGCGAACGCTGGGGAAACGTGGCGTAACAGGCGTTGGTCCAGATCCCGCGCGCCCTGGTAAGGGTCATGAACCTGCCCGGCCTCATCCTCGGCCATGGCATTGATGGTCAGGTCGCGGCGGATCAGGTCTTCTTCCAGGGTTACGTCGGGGCTGGCATGGAAGGTGAAGCCACCGTAGCCGCGCCCGCTTTTGCGTTCGGTACGGGCCAGGGCGTATTCCTCGCCGGTTTTCGGGTGCAGGAATACCGGGAAGTCGGCGCCGACCGGGCGGTAACCCTTGGCCAGCATTTCCTCGACGCTGGCACCGACCACCAGCCAGTCGATATCGCTGACCGGTCGGCCGAGCAGGCGGTCACGTACGGCACCGCCAACCTTGTAAATGTGCATGAGCAACTCTCCATAACTGCCGACAGCATAACCCGCCGGCAGTCATGGCGTGGCTTCAGAGATGGTGAATCACCGCCAGGTCCATGCGGCCGTATTCGCCACCGTCGCCGTGCTCGCCGCGTGGCGGCATGTGGTGGGTCTTGACCACCTGCTCGCCTTGCACGGTCTCCAGGTGGATATCGAAGCCCCACAGCCGATGCAGGTGCTTGAGGACTTCGTCGGTCGAGTCGCCGAGCGGTTTGCGGTTGTGCTGCTGGTGACGCAGGGTGAGGGAGCGGTCCCCACGGCGGTCGACACTCCAGATCTGCACGTTCGGCTCACGGTTGCCCAGGTTGTACTGGGCTGCCAGCTGCTCGCGGATGAGCCGGTAACCCGACTCGTCGTGAATGGCCGGCACCAGCAGATCGTCCCGTTGGTCATCATCGAGAATGCTGAACAGCTTCAGGTCGCGCATGACCTTGGGCGACAGGTATTGCAGTATGAAACTCTCGTCCTTGAAGCTGCTCATGGCGAACTTGATGGTAGAAAGCCAATCACTGCCGGCAATGTCGGGGAACCAGTGGCGATCCTCTTCGGTTGGGTTCTCGCACATGCGGCGGATGTCGGTGTACATCGCAAAGCCCAGCGCGTAAGGGTTGATGCCGCTGTAGTACGGGCTGTCGAAACCAGGCTGGAACACCACACTGGTATGCGACTGCAGAAACTCCATCATGAAGCCTTCGGTTATCAGCCCCTCGTCGTACAAGTCGTTCATCAGGGTGTAGTGCCAGAAGGTTGCCCAGCCTTCGTTCATCACCTGGGTCTGGCGCTGCGGGTAGAAATACTGGGCTATCTTGCGCACGATGCGCACCACTTCCCGTTGCCAGGGTTCCAGCAGCGGGGCGTTCTTTTCGATGAAGTACAGGATGTTTTCCTGCGGCTCGGCGGGGAAGCGCCCTTCATCGCGGTCATTGCCCTTGTCGGCGCTTTTCGGGATGGTCCGCCACAGGTCGTTGATCTGCCGCTGCAAGTGTTCCTCGCGCTCCTGTTGCCGGCGCCGCTCCTCTTCGGCAGAAATAGGGTAGGGCCGCTTGTAGCGGTCTACGCCGTAGTTCATCAGGGCATGGCAGGAGTCGATCAGGTCTTCCACGGCGTCAATGCCGTGGCGTTCCTCGCACTGCGCGATGTACTGCTTGGCGAACACCAGGTAGTCGATGATCGAGCTGGCATCCGTCCAGGTGCGGAACAGGTAGTTGCCTTTAAAGAAGCTGTTATGCCCATAGCAGGCATGGGCGATCACCAGTGCCTGCATGCACATGGTGTTCTCTTCCATCAGGTAAGCGATGCAGGGGTCGGAGTTGATCACGATCTCGTAGGCCAGGCCCATCTGGCCACGGCTATAGGACTTTTCCGTGCTGAGGAACTGCTTGCCGTAAGACCAGTGGTGATAGCCCAGCGGCATGCCGACGGAAGCGTAGGCGTCCATCATCTGCTCGGCCGTGATCACCTCGATCTGGTTGGGGTAGGTGTCCAGGGCGTAGCGCTCGGCCAGGCGGCTGATTTCCCGGTCGTAGGTCTGGATCAGTTCGAACGTCCATTCGGACCCGGTGGAAATGGGTTGGCGTCTCTGTGCTCTGGCGGTCATGTGGCTAACCTGCGCTGGAAGAGTTCACGGAAGACCGGGTAGATGTCGCCGGCCGATACCAGCTGCTGTTGGGCAAACGTGTCGGGGAAGGCCTCGCCGATGCGTTCGTATTCGTACCACAGCGCCTGGTGCTCACGGGGGGTGATTTCGACGTAAGTGTAGTACTGCACGTGCGGCATGATCTGCTTGGCCAGGATATCGCGGCAGATTGGCGAGTCGTCGTTCCAGTTGTCGCCGTCGGACGCCTGGGCAGCATAGATGTTCCAGTCACTGGCCGGGTAGCGTTCAGCCATGATCTCCTGCATTAGCTTGAGTGCGCTGGAAACGATGGTGCCCCCGGTTTCCCGCGAGTAGAAAAATTCTTCCTCGTCCACTTCGCGGGCACTGGTGTGGTGGCGAATGAACACGACTTCGATGCGGTCGTAATTACGCTTGAGGAACAGATACAGCAGGATGAAGAAGCGCTTGGCGATGTCTTTGGTCGCCTGGGTCATCGAACCGGACACGTCCATCAGGCAGAACATCACCGCCTTTGAACTGGGGTTGGGTTGCTTGACCAGCAGGTTGTACTTGAGGTCGAAGGTGTCGAGAAACGGCAGGCGGTTGATGCGTGCCTTGAGGCGCTCGATTTCCTGTTCGATTTCCTGGATATCGGTGAAATTGTCCGGTTCCTCTGCGCGCAGGCGCGCCAGCTCTTTCTGTGCTTCGCGCAGCAGGGCACGGCTGCTGCCGGTCAGGGCGATACGTCGGGCGTGGGCCGAGCGCAGGGTGCGCACGATGTTGATGCGCGACGGGTTGCCTTCGTTGGCGATACCGGCGCGCACAGTTTTGAAGGTGTCGGCACCGGTCAGGTGGCGTTTGACCAGGTTGGGCAATTCGAGGTCTTCGAACATGAATTCGAGGAACTCTTCCTGGGTGATCTGGAAGACGAATTCGTCCATGCCTTCGCCGGAGTTGCCGGCCTTGCCACGGCCGCCGCCACCCCCGCCGCCGCCTTGCGGCCTGGGTATGTGTTCACCGGCAGTGAACTCCTTGTTGCCGGGGTGCACGATGGTCTGTTTGCCCCCGCGGCCATGGTGCAGCACCGGTTCGTCGATATCACGCCCGGGAATGCTGATCTGCTCGCCGTGTTCCATGTCCATGATGGAGCGGCGGCTCACCGCCTCTTCGACGGCCTTCTTGATGTGTTCGCGGTACCGCCGCAGGAAGCGCTGGCGGTTGACCGTGCTCTTGTTCTTGCCGTTCAGGCGGCGGTCTATAACGTAGCTCATGGTCCCTCCGGTAGCTGGAGCAGCTGCAAGCCACAAGCCCTGGACGCCAAGCGGTAAGCTTCAAGCTGCAAGTAAAAGCAGCCATCGCTGCCGCAGATGCTGGCGCCTGGCATGCGCCGGCGCCAGCCAGCTTGTGGCTTGCAGCTTGTAGCTTGGCACTAGGCGGCTTGCCGCTTTATTGCGATTTCCTGACCCGCAGGTACCACTCCGACAGCAGGCGCACCTGCTTGTCGGTATAACCACGCTCCACCATTCGGGTGACGAAGTCGTTGTGTTTCTTCTGGTCCTCTTTGCTGGCTTTGGCATTGAAGCTGATGACCGGCAGCAGGTCTTCGGTGTTGGAGAACATTTTCTTCTCGATCACCACCCGCAGTTTTTCGTAGCTCAGCCAGCTTGGGTTCTTGCCGTTGTTGTTGGCGCGTGCGCGCAGTACGAAGTTGACGATCTCGTTGCGGAAGTCTTTCGGGTTGCTGATGCCGGCCGGCTTCTCGATTTTCTCCAGCTCTTCGTTGAGCGCGATGCGGTTGAGGATCTCGCCGGTTTCCGGGTCGCGGTATTCCTGGTCCTGGATCCAGAAGTCGGCGTACAGCACATAGCGGTCGAAGATGTTCTGGCCGTATTCGCTGTAGGACTCCAGGTACGCTGTCTGGATTTCCTTGCCGATGAACTCGATGTAGCGCGGTGCCAGGTACTCCTTCAGGTAGCGCAGGTAGCGTTCGCGCACTTCTGCAGGGAACTGTTCCTGTTCGATCTGCTGCTCCAGCACATACAACAGGTGCACGGGGTTGGCGGCAATTTCGTGTGGGTCGAAGTTGAACACTTTGGACAGGATCTTGAAGGCGAAGCGGGTCGACAGGCCATTCATGCCCTCGTCGACGCCGGCCGAGTCGCGGTATTCCTGGATCGACTTGGCCTTCGGATCGGTGTCCTTGAGGTTTTCACCGTCGTACACGCGCATTTTCGAATAGATATTGGAGTTTTCAGGCTCTTTGAGCCGCGACAGCACCGTGAATTGCGCCAGCATTTTCAGCGTGTCCGGAGCGCAATGGGCCTTGGACAGCGAACTGTTGACCAGCAATTTGTCGTAGATCCTGATTTCGTCGCTGACGCGCAGGCAGTACGGCACTTTGACGATGTAGATCCGGTCGATGAACGCTTCGTTGTTCTTGTTGTTACGGAAGGTGTGCCACTCCGATTCGTTGGAGTGGGCCAGCAGGATGCCGGTGTACGGGATGGCCCCGAGGCCTTCGGTACTGTTGTAGTTACCTTCCTGGGTGGCGGTGAGCAAGGGGTGCAGGACCTTGATCGGCGCCTTGAACATTTCCACGAATTCCATCAGGCCCTGGTTGGCCCGGCACAGTGCCCCCGAGTAGCTGTAGGCGTCGGCGTCGTTCTGTGGGTATTCCTCGAGCTTGCGAATGTCGACCTTGCCGACCAGGGCAGAGATGTCCTGGTTGTTTTCATCGCCCGGTTCGGTCTTGGCGATGGCGATCTGGTTGAGGATGGAAGGGTAGAGCTTGACCACTTTGAATTTGGAAATATCGCCGCCGAACTCCTGCAGCCGCTTGGTTGCCCAGGGCGACATGATGGTGTTGAGGTAGCGCCGCGGGATGCCGAACTCTTCCTCGAGAATGGCCCCGTCTTCGGTGGCGTTGAACAGGCCCAATGGCGATTCGAACACCGGTGAGCCCTTGATGGCGTAGAACGGTACCCGCTCCATCAGCTGCTTGAGTTTTTCCGCCAGCGACGATTTGCCGCCACCTACCGGGCCCAGCAGGTAGAGGATCTGTTTCTTCTCTTCCAGGCCCTGTGCGGCGTGGCGGAAGTACGACACGATCTGGTCGATGCACTCTTCCATGCCATGGAAGTCGGCAAAGGCTGGATAGCGGCGGATCACCTTGTTGGAAAAAATGCGCGACAGCCTGGAGTTGGTAGAGGTGTCGATCAGCTCTGGCTCACCGATGGCCAGCAACAGCCGTTCGGCCGCCGATGCGTAGGCACTGCGATCCTCTTTGCACAGCTCGAGGTACTCCTGCAGCGAGAGTTCTTCCTGGCGCGTTGACTCGAAACGTTGTTGGAAGTGGCTAAAAATACTCATGACGTCACCTCGCTCGATACGTGGAGACGACGCCGGATCAGTCAGCTGATGCTGGCAAGCAACCGGGTTCGCCAGTTGCTGTATACCCCCCAGAACACCCTGTTACGCTACCGATGACCCGCACGCCGGTGTACCGGCTCTCCCCTTTTTTGGATGGCCTGAGCTTAAGCGTAGTTGGTTATCTGCAAGGTCAAGGGGCGAGGAGTGCAGAAGTTACGAACGACCGTTCGTCAGGTAAGCCGCAAGCCCGCGCAGGGCGCGGGCTGCAGTAAAAATGAAAATATTTATTCGGCAGCGCCTTGGGCTGTCTCGGCCGGGTAGGTGGTGCGCCACAGTTCAAACCCACCGTCGACGCTGTACACGTCCGAGAAGCCCTGGCCTACCAGGTAGGCGGCAGCGCTCTGGCTGGAGTTGCCGTGGTAGCAGACCACCAGGGTGGGGGCGTCGAGGTCGGCATTGCGGATGAACTCGGCAACCGAATGGTTATCCAGATGCCGGGCGCCGGTAATGTGGCCGGCAGCAAAGGCTTGCGAGTCACGGATATCGACCACGACCGCACCTTCTTGCTTGCGAAGCTCCAAGGCCTGCTCGGGAGGGATGCGCTTGAATTCGCTCATGGGTACTACTTCCTTCAGGTGTGGTCATTGAGTGTAGTGGGTTGTGCCGGCTGGCGCAGGGTGCCGTCGGCGGCGCAGTCGCAGCGGTGGTATTGGCCGCTGTCGAGGTTGTACAGGGTCATGGCGCCGCCCCACACGCAGCCGGTGTCCAGGGCGATGACGTCAGGCTGGTCGACGCGCCCTTCAAGGGCGGCCCAGTGGCCGAAGATGATCTTCACGTGCCGCGAGCGGCGGTCCTTGTGGGCAAACCAGGGTTTGTAGCCTTTGGGCGCGGTGCCCAGGCCTTCCTTGCTTTTGAGGTCGAGTTTGCCTTCTGCGGTGCAGAAGCGCATGCGCGTGAAGTAGTTGGTGATGACCCGCAGGCGCTCGATACCGGTGAGGTTCTTGCTCCACTTGTTCGGCTCGTTGCCGTACATGCCATCCAAGTACAACTTCAGGCGAGTGTCATCGCGCAGCACCTGTTCCACCTCGTCAGCCAGCTTCAGGGCTTGCCCGAGCGTCCACTGCGGCGGGATGCCGGCATGAACCATGGCAACGCCCCGCGCCTCATCGTAGTGCAGCAGCTTTTGCTGGCGCAGCCAGTCGAACAACTGATCCGCATCTGGCGCTTCGATGATCTCGCGCAAGGTGTCGCTTTTCTTCAGGCGCTCGACGTTGTGCCAGGCGGCCAGCAGGTGCAGGTCGTGGTTGCCCAGCACGCAGACCAGGGACTGGCGCATGGAGTACAGAAAGCGCAGCGTTTGCAGTGACTCGGGGCCGCGGTTGACCAGGTCGCCCACCAGCCACAGGCGGTCCACGGCGGGATCGAAGCGTACGCGTTCGAGCAGGCATTTGAGTGGCTGCAGGCAGCCCTGCAGGTCGCCGACGGCGTAAGTGGCCATCAGTGCAGGGCCCCGGGCACCGCCAGGCGAAACGGGGCGATCTCGGCATCGAAACGTTTACCGTCTTCGGCAAACATCTGGTAGCTGCCCTGCATGGTGCCTACGCGGGTGCTGATGACAGCCCCACTGCTGTAGGTGTGGCTCTGGCCCGGCTCGATATTGGGCTGCTGGCCGACCACCCCGGCGCCGCGCACTTCTTCGACCTTGCCGTCACCGTTGGTGATCAGCCAGTGGCGCGACAGCAGTTTGGCTTTCAGCGAGCCGTTGTTCTGCACAGTGATGGTGTAGGCGAAAGCGAAACGACTGTTTTCCGGGTCGGATTGCTCTTTGAGGTAGCGGGTCACGACGCTGACGTCGATTTGATAGCGGGGGTCGGACATGCAAGGGCCTTGGGCGAACTGACGCAATAATGCAGTCTAGGCCATTGGCGGGGGGGAGGGCCAGCGGTGGAAGGGCTGGGGGTTTTGTGTTGCCTGGGCTGGCCTCTTCGCGGGCACGCCCGCTCCCACAGGATTCCACCGCATTTGAGGGGTGATTTACCTGTGGGAGCGGGCATGCCCGCGAAGAGGCCGGATCAGGTTGAATCAGGCTTTGGGCTGATCGGCCAACTGATCGGCCAGGCGCACGAAGGCGGCCAGGTCCAGCTGCTCCGGGCGCAGGCTGCCATCCACGCCGGCAGCTTCGATGGCCGCGCTGTCGAGCAGGCCCTTCATGGTGTTGCGCAGTGTTTTGCGGCGCTGGTTGAACGCGTCACGCACCACCCGCTCCAGCAGTTGTGCATCTTTGGCCGGGTGAGGCAGCACTTCGTGCGGCACCAGCCGCACGATGGCCGAATCCACTTTCGGTGGCGGGTTGAACGCCCCAGGGCCAACGTTGAACAGGTGTTCCACGCGGCAGTGGTACTGCACCATGATCGACAACCGCCCCCAATCACCACCGCCAGGGCCGGCGGCCATGCGCTCGACCACTTCCTTCTGCAGCATGAAGTGCATGTCGCGGATCAGCCCGGCATGGCTGAGCAGGTGGAAGATCAGCGGCGTGGAGATGTTATAGGGCAGGTTACCCACCACCTTGAGGCTGCGCGGCGGGACGCCCAGCTGGTTGAAGTCGAACTTCAGGGCGTCGCCCTGGTGCAGGCGGAAATTGCTGCGGTCGGCGAACTTGTGCTGCAGGATCGGCACCAGGTCCTTGTCCAGCTCGACCACGTCCAGTTGCGCGCCGCTGCCCAGCAGGCCCTCGGTCAGGGCGCCCTGGCCCGGGCCGATTTCCAGCAGGTGTTCGCCAGGCTTGGCGTGGATAGCGCGCAGGATACGGTCGATGATGCCGGCGTCGTGCAGGAAGTTCTGGCCGAAGCGCTTGCGCGCCCGGTGTTGGTATTGCTCGTTCATGGTCGGTTCTCGGCCATCTGGTAGGCGGTTTCCAGCGCGACGCGCAGGCTGCCGGTGTCGACCTTGCCGCTGCCGGCCAGGTCCAGGGCGGTGCCGTGGTCAACCGAGGTACGGATGATCGGCAGGCCCAAGGTCACGTTCACGGCCGCACCAAAACCCTTGTACTTGAGTACGGGCAGGCCTTGGTCGTGGTACATCGCCAGCACCGCGTCGCAGTGCTCCAGATATTTGGGGGTAAACAGGGTATCGGCCGGCAGCGGCCCGCGCAGGTCCATGCCTTCGGCGCGCAGGCGGGCCAGGGTCGGCTCGATGATGTCGATTTCTTCGCGGCCCAAGTGGCCGCCTTCACCGGCATGCGGGTTGAGGCCGCACACCAGGATGCGTGGGGCGGTGATGCCGAACTTGTCGCGCATGTCTGCATGCAGAATGCGGGTAACCCGCTCGACGCGCTCGGCAGTGATGGCGTCGGCGATGTCCCGCAGCGGCAGGTGGGTGGTAACCAGGGCCACGCGCAGGCCGCGGGTCGCCAGCATCATCACCACTTGTGCGGTTTGGGTCAGTTCGGCGAGGAATTCGGTGTGCCCGGAAAAGGCGATGCCGCTCTCGTTGATCACACCCTTGTGCACGGGGGCGGTGATCATCCCGGCGAATTGCCCGTCCAGGCAGCCCTGGCCAGCACGGGTCAGGGTTTGCAGCACGAACGCGGCGTTGGCCGTGTCGAGCTGGCCCGGTGTTACCGGGGCCGCCAGCGGGGTATCCCAAACATACAGGCTGCCCGCTGGGGCTGGCTGCTCGGGCCATTGGCCCGGGGCAACCGGCAACAGGTCGACAGCCAGCCCCAGCTGGGTGGCCCGCTCGGCGAGCAGGTCACGGCTGGTGATGGCAATCAGGGGGTGGGGCTGGGCGTCTGCGGCGAGCAGCAGGCACAGGTCAGGACCTATGCCGGCCGGCTCGCCGGGGGTGACGGCGAAGCGCAGGGGCTTCACTGGGCGGCCTGGTCGGCGCCAGGCAGCTTGATTTCAACGTAGGCTTCGTCGCGGATCTGGCGCAGCCAGGTTTGCAGCTCTTCGTCGTATTTGCGATTACGCAGCACGTTCAGGGCCTGTTGCTCACGCGCCTGCTCGGTGCTGTCGGTGGCCCGACGGCCCAGTACTTCCAGCACGTGCCAGCCATACTGGGTTTTGAACGGCTTGGTCACGACGCCTTGCTGGGCGTTGGCCATCTGCTCGCGGAACTCCGGCACCAGGCTGTTCGGGTCGACCCAGTTGAGGTCACCGCCGTTGAGCGCTGAGCCTGGGTCTTCCGAGTAGCTTTTCGCCAGTTCGGCGAAGTCTTCGCCGTTCTTGATGCGTTCGTACAGGCGCTCGGCCAGTTGCTCGGTGGCCGCATCGCTGCGGATCTCGCTTGGCTTGATCAGGATGTGGCGCACGTGCACTTCGTCGCGCAGCACGTTCTCGCTGCCACCACGCTTCTCTTCCAGCTTGAGGATGATGAAGCCGTTGGGGATGCGGATCGGCTGGGTGATTTCACCCACGGGCATGCTGCTGAGCATCTTGGCGAAGTCTGGTGGCAGCTGGGCCGCTTTACGCCAACCCATCTCGCCGCCTTCCAGGGCGTTTTCGCTGGCGGAGCGGGCGATGGCCAGTTGGCCGAAGTCCGCGCCTTGCTTGAGCTGCTGGTACACCTCGCCCACCTGGCGTGCAGCCTTCTGGATGTCTGCCGAGTTGGCCGCCTCCGGGGTGGGGATCAGGATGTTGGCCAGGCGGTACTCTTCCGACATCTGCATTTTGCCCATGTCGGAGTTGAGGAAGTTCTTCACTTCCTGCTCCGACACCTGGATGCGCTCGGCCACGCGGCGTTGGCGCACGCGGCTGATGATCATCTCGCGCTTGACCTGGTCGCGGGCGTCGTCGAACGACAGGCCGTCATGGGCCAACGCTGCGCGGAACTGGTCCAGCGACATGCCGTTGCGCTGGGCAATGGTGCCGATAGCCTGGTTCAGTTCTTCGTCGGTGATGCGAATGCCGGAGCGTTCGCCAATCTGCAGTTGCAGGTTTTCGACGATCAGGCGTTCCAGTACCTGCTGTTCCAGGGCGCCGGCGGGCGGCACGCTGCCGCCGCGCTTGGCGATGGTTTGCTGAACCTCATGCACGCGCTGGTCCAGCTGGCTTTGCATGACCACGTCGTTGTCGACGATGGCCACCACGCGATCAAGCGGCTGTACCGCGGCATGCACCGCGCCACTCAGCAAAGCAACGCCCAGCAGCACTGGGCGCAGTCGATCAATAAGCTTGGTCTTCACGTTCACGGTAACCTTGAATGCCTTGGTCGAGGAAAGATTCGACCTTGTTGCCAACTACACCACCGAGGCCTTTCAGGACGATCTGAAGGAAGACACCGTGGTCGCCTTTTTCGTTCTGCGGAAGGGCCTGGCTGAAATCGTCGTAGTCGATCCAGTACCGGTTGACCAGACGCAGCTTCCAGCAGCAGTTGTCGTATTCGAAACCACCCATGGCTTCCAGGGTGCGGTTGCGGTTGTAGTCATGCTGCCAGCGGGCAATCACGCTCCACTGTGGCACGATCGGCCAGATGACCGAGAAATCGTGCTGCTGGATCTTGTAGTAATCCTTGATGTAGTTCGGATCGCCTGGGGTGCCATAGTCACCGCCGCCCACCTTCCAGGTACCCGTTGTCGAGTCGTAGGCGATGGTGTCGTTACGGTAGCGGTAGCCGAGGTTGACGATCTTGTTCGGGTTGTCTTCAGGCTGGTAGTGGAACATCGCGCTGCCCGAGCGGGTGCTGTGGCTGTCCGGGTCCCAGTTGAAGTCCGAATTGAAGCGCCAGTCGCGGTTGAAGTAGTAGTTGTACACCAGGGCGTATGGCGACACGTCGGACTGCGAGTCTTTGCGGGTGCGGTAGTCGATACCCGGCAACTGTACCTTGCGGTCTTTGAAGTAGTAGGCCTGGCCGATGCTGAAGTTCTGGCGCTCGAAGCCGTTGTCTTCGATCCAGCGGGTGGTGACACCCAGCGACAGCTTGTTCTCGTCGCCGATGCGGTCGGTGCCGCTGAAGCGGTTGTCGCGGAACAGCGAATCGTAGCTGAACAGGGTTTCGCCAGTATCGAACAGCGGGATGTCCTTCTGGTCCTTGTACGGGACGTACAGGTAGAACATGCGCGGTTCGAGGGTTTGACGGTAGTTGTTGCCAAACAGCGAGGTATTGCGGTCAAAGTACAGGCCGCTGTCGACGCTGAAGATCGGTACATCGCGGCTTACGGAGCTGTCGTAGCTGCCGTAGGCGGTTGGATTTCGAGCTTCCAGGGCGATTGCATCGGCCTTGCCTTTGCTGTCGAGGTCCAGGTCGTACTGGGTGTAGGCATATTTCAGCTTGGGCGTCAGGAACCCGTAGCTGGCCGTCATCGGGTAGCTGATGGACGGCGCCACATTCAGGCGCGTGCCGTTGGCTCGCTCGATGCCTTGAATGTTCTGATCCAGGCGACGACCGTCTGGCCCGGCTGTGAGGTCGAGGTTGCCATCCTTGTCGAACACGGTGTCGTTCTTCAAGTCACGCTCGAAGCGTACCGCTTCGGTCTCGTAACCCAGGTTCAGGCCGCCTGGCTGGAATGGCAGGGTACCGTTGAGGGTCAGCTGCGGCAGGCGGTCATAAGGCGTGATCTGCGAAATGGTCGCCATTTCGTAGGCATGCACGTTCAGGCGCGCGGTGTAGCTGTCGCCACGGTAGGTCAGCGCGCCCTGCTGGTTCAGCACGTCGCGGCTTTCCACGCCGATCTGGTCGGACTCCAGGTCCTGGAAGTAGAACGGGTCGCTGATGTCGGTGTAGTCCACCTCGGTCATCAGGCGTTCGTCCAGGCCACCCTTGTGCTGCCAGTTGACCATCCAGCGCTGGTCTTTGTAGTCCGTCTGGTCTTTGCGGTCGTCGTTCTTGTCGTTCAGGTACGCGCCGCCGAACTGGCCTTCGCTGGACTTGGTCAGGTAGCGGAATTCGCCTTCCATCAGCAAGCCGCGCTTGGTCATGTAGCGCGGGTACAACGTGGCGTCGTAGTTCGGCGCCAGGTTGAAGTAGTACGGCGTGACCAGCATGAAGCCGGTGTCGCTGCTGCTGCTGAACGAAGGTGGCAGGAAGCCGGACTGGCGACGATCGTCGATCGGGAAGTAGATGTACGGTGTGTAGAACACCGGGAAATCCTTGACCCGCAGGGTGACGTTGGTCGCGGTGCCGAAGCCGGTGGCCGGGTTCAGGGTGATGTTGTTGCCCTTCAGCTGCCAGGCGTTGCTGCCCGGTTCGCAGGTGGTGTACGTACCGTCCTTGAGGCGGATGATGGCGTTTTCGCCACGCTTGGCGTACAGGGCGCTGCCGCGGATATGCGACTTGTGCATCACGTATTCGGCGTTGTCGACCTGGGCTTCGCCCGTGTCGAGCTGAATCTGTGCCTGGTCACCGACTACCAGCGAGCCGTTGTCACGGATCTTGACGTTGCCTTTGAGCTCGCCACGGTTTTCGGCCTGGTACAGGTTGGCCTCGTCCGCTTCGGCCTGCATGCTGCCCTGGCGCATGACCACGTCACCGGCGAGGGTAGCGATCTGCTGCTCCTGCTGGTACTTGGACACCTTGGCATTGATGTAGGTCGGCGACTCGTCCTTGGGCGTGGTGTCGGCCATGCCTGGGCGAGTCGGCTCGATGTAGGCGCCACCGCAGTACGGGCCGGTTTCGGCCAGCTGTGCTGCAGTGAGCTTTTCACGCGGCACCCAGTCGAGGTGGCTGTAGTCTTCGCTGCGCGACTTCAGGCCGCGGCCTTTGGCCTCGGTGACCAGCATCGGCCGGTCCGCGGTTTCGCCTTCGCTCGCGGCTTCGGTGCCGCCGCTGACGGCGGCACCTTCGTGCACTGGGCGTGGCGGCAGGTTGCTGGCTGGGGTCTTGGGCTTGCAGTCCCAGCCGCCGGCGGCGGACACTTGGCAGTCAAACTGCTCGGCTGCCACCACGTACGATGTGGCCAGAGGTTGCAGGGCCAGCAGACCGCCGGTGACCAGCAACGGAAACTTTCTACGAAACGCGGGGGATTTCAATGCCATCTTATTAGTCCGGGCTTCCTGCGTGCCATCTGCCCGCGTGTGGGGCCGCACGCCTCTCGATGGTCTGAAAAAGATGCTGGATAATAAAGCATGACCCGCTTGACGGCTAGGGCCGTCGGAGACCCTTGTAATGCCTGAACACGATGTACGCCTGCAACAGCTGACGGTCTGGCTCGCCGAGCAGCTCGATGAACTTTTCCGCAGCAAGGCTTGGGGCGAGGTGCCCGAAGGCCGCCTGACCGCGGCCAGCAGCGATGCCAGCTTCCGCCGCTACTTCCGCTGGCAGGGGGCTGGGCACAGCTTCGTGGTCATGGACGCGCCCCCGCCGCAGGAGAACTGCCGACCGTTCGTCGCCATCGACCACCTGCTGGCCAGCGCCGGTGTGAATGTGCCGCAGATCCACGCCCAGGACCTGGAGCGCGGGTTCCTGCTGCTGGGTGACCTGGGTCACCAGACATACCTGGATATCATTGCTGCCGACAATGCCGACAGCCTGTTCGCCGACGCCATCGAGGCGTTGCTGAAGTTCCAGCGCCTGCCAATGGACGCCCAGTTGCCCAGCTACGACGACGCCCTGCTGCGCCGCGAGGTTGAACTGTTCCCCGAATGGTACGTAGGGCGCGAGCTTGGCCTGGCCCTCAACGATAGCCAGAAAGCTGCCTGGCAGCGCGTCAGCCAACTGTTGATCGACAGCGCCCTGGCCCAGCCGAAAGTGCTGGTGCACCGCGACTACATGCCGCGCAACCTGATGCAGAGCACCCCGAACCCTGGCGTGCTGGACTTCCAGGATGCGGTGTACGGCCCGGTCACCTACGACATTACCTGCCTGTTCAAGGATGCCTTCCTCAGCTGGCCACAGGCGCGCGTCGAAGGCTGGTTGCGTGCCTATTGGGAGCGGGCAGTGGCGGCCGGAATCCCGGTTCATGCTGAGTTCGAGGCGTTCCAGCGTGCCAGCGACCTGATGGGCGTGCAGCGCCATTTGAAGGTGATCGGCATTTTTGCCCGTATCTGCCACCGCGACGGCAAGCCGCGCTACCTAGGGGACGTGCCGCGTTTCTTCGCCTATATAGAAGAAGTGATCGGTCGCCGGCCCGAATTGGCGGAGCTGGGTGAGCTGATTGCCGAGCTGCAAGCCGGAGCGCGTGCATGAAGGCAATGATCCTGGCGGCGGGGAAGGGTGAACGCATGCGCCCGCTGACGCTGCATACCCCCAAACCGTTGGTTCCGGTCGCCGGCCAGCCGCTGATCGAGTACCACCTGCGTGCGCTGGCGGCTGCGGGTGTCCGCGAAGTGGTGATCAACCATGCCTGGCTCGGCCAGCAGATCGAAGAGCACCTGGGCGATGGCGGCCGCTTCGGCCTGCGCATTTGCTACTCGCCGGAGGGTGAGCCGCTGGAAACTGGCGGCGGCATCTTCAAGGCGCTGCCTTTGCTGGGCGACGATCCGTTCCTGCTGGTGAACGGCGATGTCTGGACCGACTACGACTTCACCCGCCTGCAGGCCCCCCTGCAAGGCCTGGCGCACCTGGTGCTGGTCGATAACCCTGGCCACCATGGCCGTGGCGACTTCCGCCTGGCGGACGGGCAGGTGGTCGATGGCGACGACGCGCCGGGTACGCTGACGTTCAGTGGTATCTCGGTCCTGCACCCGGCGCTGTTCGCGGGTTGCCAGGCTGGTGCCTTCAAACTGGCGCCGTTGTTGCGCCAGGCCATGGCGGCTGGCCGGGTCACGGGCGAGCACTACCGCGGGCACTGGGTGGACGTCGGCACGCTCGAGCGCCTGGCCGAGGCCGAGCGGCTGATCGGCGAGCGCGCCTGACATGTGGTGGCCAGGCACACTGATTGGCGCTGGCGCGGGCTTTGCCGTGGCCAATATCCCCGGGGCGCTGTTGGGGCTGCTGCTCGGCCAGGCCCTCGACCGCCGCTTGCGCCTGCAGGGCTGGGATGACATGCGCGACCGCCTCAGCGGGCGCCCGGCGCTGGCTGACGATGAGTTGCTGTTCGTGATGCTGGGGCGCCTGGCCAAGAGCGATGGCCGGGTGGCCGAGCAGCATATCCAGCAGGCGCGTCAGGAAATGTCGCGGCTGGACCTGGCGGAGCCGGCCCGCTTGCGCGCCATCAAGGCGTTCAACCGTGGCAAGGCCGGCAAGGACCGGCTAGGCGGCCACTTGCGGCGGATTCGCGAACAGCCGCATGCGGCCGAAGGCACCTTGCGCGCCTGTTGGCGCATGGTCTGGGCCGACGGCAAGATGGGCAACAAGGAGCGTGAGCTGCTGCTGGACTGGGGGCTGAAGCTGGGCCTGAGCCGGCGCCAGGTACAGGCCATGTCGGTGGAATACGAGCCGCGCAGGGCTGCCCGGCCGGAAGGGCTGGCCATGACCTATGCGGCGGCGTTGCGCTTGCTGGCGGTAGAGGCGGACACCGAAGCTGACAAGGTCAAGCAGGCGTATCGCCGGCTGGTCAGCCGGCACCACCCGGACAAGCTGGCAGGCACCGGCGCCAGCGAGGCACAGGTGCGTGAAGCGACCGAGCGCACGCGGGAGTTGCACCAGGCCTATGCCATGATCCGCAAGCGGCGGGGCCTTTGAGGGGCTCATCGCCGGCAAGCCAGCCCCAGGGATCGCAGCAGGGCTGGCAGGTGTTTGTCAGAAGAGATGCAGCGCCTGAGACATCGAGCGCCGCCCGCGCGGCGCATCGCGAGCTGCGCTCGCTCCTACGTTTGTTTCGGGCCAGTGAGGCCTGTGAGGGGCGCGCGCGACCGCCTGATTCATACGACGCGATATTGAGGCATGCGCCAAGGCGTTCGCGCGCAAATCCCCCAGGCATAATTGGCCCGAAACAAACGTAGGAGCGAGCGCAGCTCGCGATGCGCCGCGCGGGCGGCGCTCAATCTGACAGGCGCTGAAGATGCTGCGGCAAGCACCCGGCAACCCTGATGCCATTGCCAGAAACCATAGAGTCTCCCACAGGTAATACACAACGCCTGAATATTGTGGCCTACCTGTGGGGGCAATCTTACCCTTGCGGGTTCATCCAGCCTCGCACGCGGCGGAACAACTGCTCTTGCTCGGCGGCCTGGTTGCCTGGCATGGCGATCAGCGACAACTGCCGGTACTGGCTGTCTTTCTGCCGCTTGCTGGCCTGCAAGCGCAGCGCGGCGGCGCTGCGGTCAGCACTGCGGGTGGCGTAGTAGATGTCGGCGGTGGGCACCTTCAACGTCGGCGCCAGGCTTTCCAGGTCATGCTCCACGCGCGCCGGCGTCTGCGCCGCCACCATGACCAGCTTGTGCACCTGCGGTGGCTGTTTTTCGCTCAGGTAGCGGGCTGCCCAGTACGCACCACTGCCATGGCCGATCAGCACGATGCTGCGGGCATTGCGCTGCTGGGCAAACGCCACGGCAGCGTCCAGGCGGGCGAAAATCCGCTCGGCATCGGCCGGGTCGCTCTGTTCGCTGGCCAGTTCGGCATCGGTGCTTTCTGCGGTGTCGGCATCGGCGGCGGTGGCCTGGGCGACATTGGCATTGGCGTCGGCTGGCACATCCTTGACCGGTGCACGCTCACCCTGGGCTTGGTCCATTGCGGCCTTGGGCTTGGCTTCTACCCGGGCTTGCGGGCTGTCGGCGAGCAGGTCAGGCAGGCTGATGCTCAGGCTGTGCCAGCCGACATCAGGGAATTTTTGCCGCAGCGGGCCAACGGCATTTGGCCAGTCGGCGTTTTCGCCGGCACCCGGCACGATGATCACGGCACCTTGCGGATCACTGTCGTTGGCCGGCTTCCACAACGCCAGGAAACTGTCGGCACCTGCCTGTAGCCTCTGTTGCTCGGCCTTGGGTACCAGCCGCTCGAGTGCCAGGGCATCCTCTTGGCTGCGCTCGAGCAGCGGCGGGCGTGGTGTTTCGGCTGCCGGTGCCGCATTGGCCGCCGGCGGTGTTTCGGCATCGGCGGCCAAGGCGCCGAGTGGCAGGAGCGAAGCTAGGCAGCACATTGCCAGCGTCGTGCGATAAAGTGTGGACATGCGTCACCCAAGGCCAGAATGATACCGGCAGCCTAATAGTATTTGCCCGTGACGGCCATGCTGCATGGCCGCCTTGCCAAGACGAGCGTATAGATGAAGCGAGTGCGTCGCCTGTTGGTTATCGGCTGCTTGTGGCTGCCCTTGATTGCCTTTGCCCGGCCCGAGGCGCCGGCCACTGTTGCGCTCGAGCCGGCCCAGCAGCAGTGGTTGGACGCGCACCGCAGCCTGCGTGTGGGCCTGGTGCTGCAAGCACCCTATGCTCAGTTCGACCGGCGCCTGCAGCAGTTGTACGGTGCCAACGTCGAATTGGTCAGCAACCTGGCACACGTGCTGCGCCTGGACCTGACCTGGCGCCATTTCAGTGACCAGGCCAGCCTGGAGCATGCCCTGCAGAACGGCGAAATCGACTTCGCCCCCGGCCTTACCCAAACCCCGGCCAGCCTGCGCCTGTGGTTGTTCAGCGACCCGTACATGCGCGTGCCGCAATTGGTGGTAGGGCCACGCACCGGGGCCATGGCGGTGGAGCTGGAAAAGCTCGACCGCGAGCAGCGCGTGGCCGTGCGCATGCCCAGCCAACTGGCAGAGTACTTGCGCGGTAACTACAGCAACCTGAACCTGCAGGGGGTGCCCAGCGAGCGCGAGGCCTTGCAGCTGGTGGTGGGCGGCCAGGCCAGCTTCGCCGTGCTGGACGAGGCGCAACTCAGCCGCCTGTCACGCGAGAGCGAGTTCGGTGAGCTGGCCGTGGTGGGCGATATTGGCCTGCCGCAGTTGCTGCGGCTTGGCTCGCGGCGTGACTGGCCGGTGTTGGCCGATGTGCTCGAACAAGGCTTGCAGGCCCTGCCTGCCAAGGAGCTGGAGCAACTGCACCAGCGCTGGTTGCAGCCCAAGTACCCGCGCCTGAGCGAGTCGCCCGGTTTCTGGCAGAACCTGGCGTTGCTGTTCGGCCTGCTGCTGCTGTGCGCCCTGGCTACACTGGTGTGGCAACGCCGGCAACAGCGCCAGCTGGAGCGCAGCCTGCTGGCTGCGCGGGAAAGCCTGGTGGAGCGCCAGGTGCGTGAAGAGGCCCTGCGCCTGAGCCAGTTCGCGATTGACCAGAGTACGGTGGGTATTCTGTGGGTCAACTGGGACAGCCATGTCCGGTACGCCAACCACGCCGCTGAACGCATGCTCGGTTATGCCGAAGGCGAGCTTCTGGAGCGGCCGCTGAGCGACTTCGAGCCGAGCCTGAGCATGGACCGCTGGCTGGAGCTGTGGAAAGGCGCCCGCGCCGGGGCTGGCGGTGTAGGCCAGTTCGAGGCGCAGTGCAAGCGCGCGGACCACAGCTTGCTGCCGGTCGAGCTGTCGTTGAGCTTCTTGCGCTTTCGCGACTCGGAGTACCTGGTGGTGTACCTGGCCGACGTTACCGAACGGCACCGGGCCTTGGCGGCTTTACGCGAAAGCGAGGCGCGGCTGAAGGGCATTGCCGGCAACGTGCCAGGGCTGGTGTTCCGCCTGGAGCGGGACCCGGCCGAGGGCGAGCTGGAGTTCCCCTATATCAGTGAAGGCAGCGAGGCCCTGGTCGGTTATGCGCCCAGCGAGATCCAGCACCCGCAAATGGGCCTGCGCAACCTGGTACACCCCGATGACCGCGCCGATTACCACCGGGTCCAGGACCTGGCCCTGGCCAGCGACCAGGACTGGTCCTGGCAGGGGCGTATTCTCACCCGCCAGGGTGAACAGCGCTGGGCCGACATCAAGGCCAGTACCCGACACCTGGGCAACGGTCAGGTGGTATGGGACGGCGTGGTGTGGGATATCACCCAGGGCAAGCGCGCCGAACTGGCGCTGGCCAAGTCACAGGAGCAGCTGCGCGAGCTGTCGGCCCACCTGGAAAGCGTGCGCGAGGAAGAGAAGGCCCGCATCGCCCGCGAAGTGCATGATGAGCTGGGGCAGATGCTGACCGTGCTCAAGCTGGAAGTGTCGATGTGCGAGCTGGCGTTTGCCGAGCTCGACCCGGGGCTCAACGAGCGCCTGGCCAGCATGAAGCGCTTGATCGCCCAGTTGTTCCAGTTGGTGCGTGATGTGGCCACTGCCCTGCGCCCGCCGATCCTCGACGCGGGCATCGCCTCGGCCATCGAGTGGCAGGCCAGGCGCTTCGAAGCCCGTACGCAAATCCCCTGCCTGGTGCAGGTACCGGATAATCTGCCAGCATTGAGTGACGCCAAGGCCACCGGGCTGTTCCGCATTCTGCAGGAGGCGTTGACCAATGTGATGCGCCATGCCCAGGCGCACAGCGTGGAAATCGAGCTGGTTCATCAGGGCGGGCAGTTACGCCTGACAGTCAGTGATGATGGCCAGGGCTTTTGCCGTGAGCAGCCCCGGCCCACCTCGTTTGGCCTGGTCGGCGTACGCGAGCGGGTACTGATGTTGGGCGGCAGCATGGTGCTGGACAGTCAGCCGGGCGAGGGCACCAGCCTGAGCGTGGCCATACCGTTGGAGTAGGAGAGCAAACGTGATTCGAGTGCTGGTAGCCGAAGACCACACCATTGTCCGTGAAGGCATCAAGCAGTTGATTGGCCTGGCCAAGGACATGCAGGTGGTGGGGGAGGCCGGGAATGGCGAGCAGTTGCTCGAGACCCTGCGGCATACGCCGTGCGAAGTGGTGCTGCTGGATATCTCGATGCCGGGCGTGAGCGGGCTGGAGGCGATCCCGCGGATTCGCGCGCTGCTCGACGCGCCGGCGATCCTGATGCTGTCGATGCATGACGAGGCGCAAATGGCCGCGCGGGCGCTGAAGGCCGGTGCGGCGGGCTATGCCACCAAGGACAGCGACCCGGCGCTACTGCTGACGGCGATTCGCCGGGTGGCTGCTGGCGGGCGCTATATCGACCCGGCGTTGGCTGACCGCATGGTGTTCGAAGTGGGCCTGACCGAGTCGCGGCCGTTGCACACCCTGCTCTCAGAGCGGGAGTTTTCCGTGTTCGAGCGCCTGGCCCAGGGCGCCAACGTCAATGACATTGCCCAGCAACTGGCGCTGTCGAGCAAGACCATCAGTACACACAAGGCGCGGCTGATGCAGAAGCTGAAGGTGAACTCGCTGGCGGAGCTTGTGAAGTACGCCATGGAGCACAAGCTGGTCTGATTGCGACCCCGGCGGTATCTGCGGTGCAGCGGGAATTCTGGGGCCGCTGCGCGCACCATCGCGACACAAGGCAGCCCCCCAGGGGCAAGGCTGTTCTGAACGCGCCATCCTTGTAGGGCAATCCCTACATCAAATCTTCCATCCGGATGATGGCATTCTCTCAGCACCCCCGATTTTCCGGCGCTTGCGCCTCTTTTACGCTTTGCCCACGCAGTCATCCAACAAGAAGGTGCAGGCATGAGCGAGGCGAAGTCGAACGCTGCAACCAGCGAAACGCTGGTCAGCTTCCGTGGTGTGCAGAAGAGCTACGACGGCGAGTCGCTGATCGTCAAAGACCTTAACCTGGATATCCGCAAGGGCGAATTCCTCACCCTGCTTGGCCCTTCTGGCTCCGGCAAGACCACCAGCCTGATGATGCTGGCAGGGTTCGAAACCCCCACCGCCGGGGAAATCCACCTGGCCGGGCGCTCGATCAACAATGTTCCGCCGCACAAACGTGATATCGGCATGGTGTTCCAGAACTATGCGCTGTTCCCGCACATGACGGTTGCGGAAAACCTGGCCTTCCCGCTGACCGTGCGCAATTTGAGCAAGACCGATATCAGCGAACGGGTCAAGCGCGTGCTGAACATGGTGCAACTGGATGCCTTTGCCAAGCGCTACCCCGGCCAGCTTTCTGGCGGCCAGCAACAGCGCGTGGCGTTGGCCCGGGCGCTGGTGTTCGAGCCCCAGTTGGTGCTGATGGACGAGCCGCTCGGGGCACTGGACAAGCAGCTGCGTGAGCACATGCAGATGGAGATCAAGCACATTCACCAGCGCCTGGGGGTGACCGTGGTGTACGTGACCCACGATCAGGGCGAAGCGCTGACCATGTCTGACCGGGTGGCGGTATTCCACCAGGGTGAGATCCAGCAGATCGCCGACCCGCGCACGCTGTACGAGGAACCCTGCAACACCTTCGTCGCCAATTTCATCGGCGAGAACAACCGCCTCAACGGCACGCTGCTGGCCAGCGACGGCAAGCGCTGCCAGGTGCAGCTGCCGCGCGGCGAGCGGATCGAGGCACTGGCAGTGAATGTCGGCCAGGCCGGCGAACCGGTCACCCTGTCCATCCGCCCCGAGCGGGTACGCCTGAACGGCCACAGTGAAAGCTGCGCGAACCGCTTCTCGGGCCGGGTGGCGGAATTCATCTACCTGGGCGACCACGTGCGGGTGCGCCTGGAAGTTTGCGGCAAGGGCGATTTCTTCGTGAAACAGCCCATTGCCGAGCTCGACCCGGCCCTGGCCGTGGGCGATGTGGTACCGCTGGGCTGGGAGGTGGAGCACGCCCGCGCGCTCGATCCGATTGCCGAAGCCCATTGATGGATTGCTTCACCAACCCTGTACTGTGGAGAGAACAAGAATGCGCAAGCAGTTGAAACTGACCGCCCTGGCCCTGGGGCTGTTCACCGCCGGCCAGGCCATGGCCGCAGACCTCACCGTGGTCTCGTTCGGCGGTGCCAACAAGGCCGCCCAGGTCAAGGCGTTCTACGAGCCGTGGGAAAAGGCCGGGCATGGCAAGATCGTCGCAGGCGAGTACAACGGCGAAATGGCCAAGGTCAAAGCCATGGTCGATACCAAGAGCGTGTCGTGGAACCTGGTGGAGGTAGAGTCGCCAGAGCTGGCCCGCGGCTGTGACGAGGGCATGTTCGAAGAGCTCGACCCCGCCCTGTTCGGCAACGAAGCCGATTACGTGCCGGGCGCTATCCAGCCTTGTGGCGTGGGCTTCTTCGTCTGGTCCACGGTATTGGCCTACAACGCGGACAAGCTCAAGACCGCACCGACCAGCTGGGCCGACTTCTGGGACACCAAGAAATTCCCTGGCAAGCGCGGCTTGCGCAAGGGCGCCAAGTACACCCTGGAATTCGCCCTGATGGCCGACGGCGTGGCGCCCAAGGATGTTTACCAGGTGCTGGGTACCAAAGAGGGCGTGGACCGCGCCTTCAAGAAGCTCGACGAACTCAAGCCAAGCATCCAGTGGTGGGAAGCGGGTGCCCAGCCACCTCAGTACCTGGCCTCGGGTGACGTGGTCATGAGCTCGGCCTACAACGGCCGCATCGCGGCGGTGCAGAAGGAAAGCAACCTCAAGGTGGTGTGGAATGGCGGCATCTATGACTTCGATGCCTGGGCCATCCCGAAAGGTGCCAAGGATGCCGACCAGGCGAAGAAATTCATCGCCTTCAGCGTGCAGCCTGAGCAGCAGAAGATCTACTCCGAGAACATCGCCTACGGCCCGGCCAATTCCAAGGCAGTGAGCCTGCTGTCGGACGAGGTGAAGAAAGACATGCCGACCACGCCTGAGAACATTGCCAACCAGGTGCAGATCGACGTGGCCTTCTGGGCCGACAACAGCGAGCAGTTGGAGCAACGCTTCAACGCCTGGGCGGCGAAGAAGTAACCGACCAGCGCAAGGGGCCGCTATGCGGCCCCAATTTCAGTTCGTATCGCGGAGTTTGCCATGGCCATTGCAGTGCCACTCAAAGAAGGCGCAGGTCAAAGTCTGAAGCAGCGCCTCAAGCATGCCGAGCGGGTCAACCGCTGGAAGGCGCAAGCGCTGATCGCGCCGCTCGCGCTGTTCCTTCTGCTGGTGTTCCTGGTGCCGATCGCGGCGCTGCTGTACAAGAGCGTCGGCAACCCGGAGGTGGTCGGTGGCCTGCCGCGCACGGTCGACGTCATCAGCCAGTGGGACGGCAAGAGCCTGCCTGGCGAGGACGTGTACAAGGCGCTGAGCCAGGACCTGGCCGAGTCACGCAAGAACCAGACCCTGGGCGACCTGTCCAAACGCCTGAACATGGAACTGGCCGGCTACCGCAGCCTGCTGGCCAAGACGGCGCGCGCATTGCCGTTCAAGACCGAGCCCGCCTCTTACAAGGATGCCCTGCAGGCCCTGGACGAACGTTGGGGCGACCCGGCCTACTGGCAGGCGATCCGCCGCAACACCAGCACGCTGACCCCGTTCTACCTGCTGGCTTCGCTGGACCACCGTATCGATGACCTTGGCGAACTGGCCAAGGCGACCCCGGACCAGGCCATTTACCTGGATATCTTTGCCCGCACCCTGTGGATGGGCGTGGTGATCACCGCCATTTGCCTGGTGCTGGCCTACCCGCTGGCGTACCTGCTGGCCAACCTGCCGACCCGGCAGAGCAACCTGTTGATGATCCTGGTGTTGCTGCCGTTCTGGACTTCGATCCTGGTGCGGGTGGCAGCGTGGATCGTACTGCTGCAGTCGGGCGGGCTGATCAACAGTGCGCTGATGGCCATGGGCATCATCGACCAGCCGCTGGAACTGGTGTTCAACCGCACCGGCGTGTACATCTCGATGGTGCACATTCTGCTGCCGTTCATGATCCTGCCGCTGTACAGCGTGATGAAAGGCATTTCGCCAAGCTACATGCGCGCGGCGATTTCGCTGGGTTGCCACCCGTTCGCCAGTTTCTGGCGGGTGTACTTCCCCCAGACCTATGCCGGTGTCGGCGCCGGGTGCCTGCTGGTGTTCATCCTGGCCATTGGTTACTACATCACCCCGGCACTGCTGGGTAGCCCGAACGACCAGATGGTCAGCTACTTCGTGGCCTTCTATACCAACACCAGCATCAACTGGGGCATGGCCACCGCACTGGGCGGGCTGTTGCTGCTGGCGACCGTGCTGCTGTACCTGATCTATAGCTGGCTGGTCGGCGCCAGCCGCCTGCGCCTGAGCTGAGGAGCCTTGTCATGCTGAGCCCTTACATGTCGCCCGTGGAGCGGGTGTGGTTCTACAGCCTGCGCATTCTTTGCGGCCTGATCCTGCTGTTCCTGATCTTGCCGGTGCTGGTGATCGTGCCCTTGTCGTTCAACAGTGGCAGCTTCCTGGTGTACCCGCTGCAGGGCTTCTCGCTGCAGTGGTACCAGGACTTCTTCAACTCGGCCGAATGGATGCGGGCGCTGAAGAACAGCATCATCGTTGCCCCTGCGGCCACGGTGCTGGCCATGGTGTTCGGCACGTTGGCGGCCATCGGCCTGACCCGCGGCGACTTTCCCGGCAAGTCGCTGGTGATGGCACTGGTGATTTCGCCGATGGTGGTGCCGGTGGTGATCATCGGGGTGGCCAGCTACCTGTTCTTTGCCCCGCTGGGCATGGGCAACAGCTTCACCTCGCTGATTCTGGTGCATGCGGTGCTGGGCGTGCCGTTCGTCATCATCACGGTGTCGGCAACCTTGCAGGGCTTCAACTACAACCTGGTGCGCGCGGCAGCCAGCCTGGGCGCTTCGCCCCTGCTGGCCTTCCGCCGGGTGACCCTGCCGCTGATCGCCCCCGGGGTGATTTCGGGGGCGCTGTTCGCCTTTGCCACGTCGTTCGATGAGGTCGTGGTGACCCTGTTTCTCGCCGGCCCGGAACAGGCGACCCTGCCGCGGCAGATGTTCAGCGGTATTCGCGAGAACCTGAGCCCGACCATCGCTGCCGCGGCGACGTTGCTGATTGCGTTTTCGGTGATCTTGCTGCTGACCCTGGAGTGGCTGCGCGGGCGTAGCGAGAAGCTGAGAACCCAGCAGCCTGCCTGATTTTCCAGTAGCTGTACGGGCCCTATCGCCGGCAAGCCGGCTCCCACAGCGTTCTGCACAAGAGTCATGCGATGCAGAAACCTGTGGAGATCCCATGTGGGAGCCGGCTTGCCGGCGATAGGGCCCGTACAGGCACTACAAGGCGTTTGGTCACTGGTCGACACCCATTGATACCAATCAGCCTTCACCCCTTTCCCTGAGTTACAATGCGCGCCACCGTGATTCTGCCAACAGGTGCGCCATGCAGCCCTACGCTATTGCCCCCTCCATTCTTTCTGCCGATTTCGCCCGCCTGGGCGAGGATGTCGACAAGGTACTGGCGGCGGGTGCCGACATCGTCCACTTCGATGTCATGGACAACCACTACGTTCCCAACCTGACCATCGGCCCGATGGTGTGCGCTGCCCTGCGCAAGTATGGCGTCACCGCCCCGATCGATGTGCACCTGATGGTCAGCCCGGTCGATCGCATCATCGGCGACTTCATCGAAGCCGGCGCCACCTACATCACCTTCCACCCGGAAGCTTCGCAGCACATCGACCGTTCGCTGCAACTGATCAAGGATGGCGGCTGCAAGGCCGGGCTGGTGTTCAACCCGGCCACCAGCCTGGACGCCCTGAAGTACGTCATGGACAAGATCGACATGGTGCTGCTGATGAGCGTCAACCCGGGTTTCGGCGGGCAGAAGTTCATCCCTGGCACACTCGACAAGCTGCGTGAAGCGCGTGCGTTGATCGACGCCAGTGGCCGGGATATCCGCCTGGAAATCGACGGTGGCGTCAACGTCAACAACATCCGCGAGATCGCTGCCGCTGGCGCCGACACGTTCGTGGCCGGCTCGGCGATCTTCAATGCCCCGGACTACCAGGAAGTCATCGCCAAAATGCGCGCCGAACTGGCCCAGGCTCGCCCATGAGTGGCTTCGAGCAGCTGTTTCCGGGGACGCTCCCCAGGCTGGTGATGTTCGATCTGGACGGTACCCTGATCGATTCCGTGCCAGACCTGGCCGCCGCCGTGGACCGCATGCTGCTCGAACTGGGGCGCCCGCCTGCTGGCCTTGAGGCGGTACGCCAATGGGTCGGCAATGGCGCCCAGGTGCTTGTGCGCCGCGCCCTGGCCGGTGGCATCGAGCATGAAACCGTGGACGATGCGCTGGCTGAACAGGGCTTGGCACTGTTCATGGAGGCCTACGCCGAAAGCCATGAGCTCACCGTGGTTTACCCCGGGGTCAAGGACACCCTGCGCTGGCTGCACAAGCAGGGCGTGGAAATGGCCTTGATCACCAACAAACCGGAGCGCTTCGTCGCGCCCTTGCTGGACCAGATGAAGATCGGCCGGTATTTCCGCTGGATCATCGGTGGTGACACCCTGCCACAGAAAAAGCCCGACCCGGCGGCGCTGCTGTTCGTCATGCAAATGGCGGGCGTGAGCCCGCAACAGTCGCTGTTTGTCGGCGACTCGCGCAGCGACGTGCAGGCGGCCAAGGCGGCCGGTGTGCAGTGCGTGGGGCTGACCTACGGCTACAACCATGGCCGGCCCATCAAGGACGAGTCGCCAAGCCTGGTGATCGACGATTTGCGTGCATTGCTGCCCGGTTGCGCAGACCCGGCCACTGGGATAACGTTGGCGGACCTTCAAGCCTCAGCAGACAGAGAGTCCACCGTGGCGGTTACTGGCAAATTCTGGATGAAAGTCATCAAGGCCTTGGCCCGTTGGCGTTGGCGCGCCTGACTTCAGCCTGCCGGCACGTGCCGGCCCGTCCGTTTGCCTGACCCATTGCTGCTTGCCACGAGGCTACTCATGAACCACGAAGAATTCCTGCGCCTGGCTGCTGCCGGCTATAACCGCATTCCCCTGGCCTGCGAAACCCTGGCCGACTTCGATACGCCGCTGTCGATCTACCTGAAGCTGGCCGACCAGGCCAACTCGTACCTGCTCGAATCGGTGCAGGGCGGCGAGAAATGGGGCCGTTACTCGATGATCGGCCTGCCCTCGCGGACGGTGATGCGGGTGCACGGCTATCACGTCAGCATCCTGCAGGACGGTGTCGAGGTTGAACGCCACCATGTCGAAGACCCGCTGGCCTTTGTCGAGACGTTCAAGGAGCGCTACAAGGTCGCCGACATTCCCGGCCTGCCACGTTTCAATGGTGGCCTGGTCGGTTACTTTGGCTACGACTGCGTGCGCTATGTGGAAAAGCGCCTGGGGGCCAGCCCGAACCCAGACCCGCTGGGTGTGCCCGACATTCTGCTGATGGTCTCGGACGCGGTCGTGGTATTCGACAACCTGGCCGGCAAGATGCACGCCATCGTGCTGGTAGACCCTGCGCAAGATCAGGCTTTCGAGCAAGGCCAGGCGCGCCTGCAAGGCTTGCTGGAAACCCTGCGCCAGCCTATTACCCCACGCCGAGGCCTGGACCTGAGCGGCCCGCAGGCTGCCGAGCCGGCATTCCGCTCCAGCTACACCCGTGAGGACTACGAAAGCGCCGTTGGCCGCATCAAGGAATACATCCTGGCGGGCGACTGCATGCAGGTGGTGCCGTCACAACGTATGTCTATCGACTTCAAGGCGGCGCCAATCGACCTCTATCGCGCTTTGCGCTGCTTCAACCCGACGCCTTACATGTACTTCTTCAATTTTGGCGACTTCCACGTGGTTGGCAGCTCGCCAGAAGTGCTGGTGCGGGTGGAGGACAACCTGGTCACCGTGCGCCCGATTGCCGGTACCCGCCCGCGTGGCGCAACCGAAGAGGCCGACCGTGCGCTGGAAGACGACCTGCTGTCGGACGACAAAGAGATCGCGGAGCACCTGATGCTGATCGACCTGGGCCGCAACGATGTCGGCCGGGTGTCCTCCACGGGCAGCGTACGCCTGACCGAGAAGATGGTGATCGAGCGCTACTCCAACGTCATGCACATTGTCTCCAACGTCACCGGCCAATTGCGCGAAGGGCTGACGGCGATGGATGCACTGCGCGCGATCCTGCCGGCCGGTACCCTGTCGGGGGCGCCGAAGATCCGAGCAATGGAGATCATCGACGAACTGGAGCCGGTCAAGCGTGGTGTATACGGCGGTGCCGTGGGGTACTTCGCCTGGAATGGCAACATGGATACCGCCATTGCCATTCGTACGGCGGTGATCAAGGACGGCGAGCTGCATGTGCAGGCAGGTGGCGGTATCGTTGCCGACTCGGTGCCGGCGCTGGAGTGGGAAGAAACCATCAACAAGCGCCGGGCGATGTTCCGTGCGGTGGCCTTGGCTGAGCAGACTTGCGCCAAATAATTCACTAGCCTCTGGGCTGCCGCCTGCAAGGAATCGCATTCACGGCGATTGCGCTTCCCTGTAGGAGCGGCCTTGTGTCGCGAAAGGGCCGCAAAGCGGCCCCAGCCAGCTAGAAATCGACGCTAACCCCCAGACTCACCCCCTGCTGCGTCAGCTCATCACTCTTGCGCCAATTGTAGTTGCCGCGCAAATGCACCCCCGCCACCACTTCATGGCTTACCCCCAGGCTGGCCCGGGTCAGGTCGCTGTGCGGCGTATACCCGGTCAGGGTGAAGTCATTCGCCGGCAAGCTGGTCAGGTGCATGGTCACGTCCTGCTGGTCATCCTCGAACTCATGCTCTTGCGCCACCTCGGCGAACAGCCGGGTAGAGGGCAGCATCTGCACGCTGCCCAGCAGCCCCACGCCCAGGCGGCGAGACGTGCGCTCCTGGTCATCGAAACCCAGGGCTGTGGAGCGCCCGCTCTTCTCGTCGTAGCCGTCCACCTTGACCCGCGCATAGTCGGCGCTGATGAATGGCGCCAGTTGCCAGTTGCTGCTGTCGGCCGCCAGGTTGTAGCCCAGCCGTGCGGACATAGCCCAGGCTTCACCGTCGGTGTCGCCCTTTTCGCTACGCTCGTTCACGCCCAGGGCAAAGGTGCGCTTGAGGTCGCTGTAGTCCAGGTGCCCGGCTGTCAGCGCTGCATCGGCCCACCAGCGGTCCTGCCGGTACTGGGCGAAGGCGCTGGCCAGGTAGCTGTCGAGCTTGTAGTCCGAATCTTGCGTGCCTGCTTCCAGTTTCTGCCGGTAGACGCCGCCCGCGAGCCCCAGGCGCCAGGCATCGTTCAGGCGGTAGCTGCCACCCACGGTCAGGTTGTACCCCCGGCCATCGCCGCTGGCCGCGCTGCCCTGGCTGTCGAAGTCCAGGTCCTGGGCGCCGCTGCTGACAAACGCTTGCCACTGGCCGATCGCCTGCCATGGCGTTTGCCATTGGCTGCGCAATTCATCCTGGTGGGCACGCAGGCTGGCGTGGGCCATTTCCGGCAGCAGGGACAGTTCCCAGGGCGCGGACAGGATCGAGTAGGCGTAGTCGGCAATCAGTTGCTGGCCGGCGATGGTCGGGTGCACCGAATCGTTGAACAGTAGCCGGGTCGGGTCTGGCGTGGTGCCGTCGATGCCATGGACCGGGTTGCCCACGCAGCCTTGCCCGCTGTAGCAAGTGCCGACCAGGTTCTGGTCAGGTGCCAGGCCGAACTGGCTGGGGCTGGCCAAGGCCTCGCTCAGCAACACAGGGATGTTCAGGGGGATGACCTGGGCATCGATCTGCCTCAGCTGGCCCAGCAGCGATTGATTGAACGCCCCGGACAGCAACGACAGCGGGTTCTGTTGCGGCGTGCCGCTGAAGTTCGGTGTCTGGCCAAGGTCGGGTAGCAGCCAGACCATGATGTAGCGTGCGCCGCCCTGTTGCAGGGCCTGAGCGCTGGCGGCCAGCCGAGCGCCGGCCGCCACTGCGTCGGCCGGGCTGTTGACCAGGCCTTGCAGAAAGTCGTTGCCGCCGCCGGTCAGGTAGTACAGGGCATTGGGGTCGGCGCGCAGCCCGTTGGCCAGGTAGCCAGGCTTCTCTCGCAACACCGTCCCGGCGCCTGGGTTGCCGGGTGGAATGACGGTTCTGGAGGTTTCGGTGATCGAATCAAGAATCTGTTGCGTGGTGTAGCCCCCTACCGCCCAGTTGTTGCCGTCGGGGCGTACACCGACGGAGGTGGAGGGGTTCAGCGCATTGGGGTCTATGCCCAAACGGCCACCGAGGATCATCGGCGACACCGGGGCAAAATTGCCATCGGCCTCACGGTTGGTGAAGCGTGCGCCGGAGGTGCCACCTGTCAGGTCGGGGAACTGCCCGGCATCTGCCAGGCTGTCGCCGAATACGATCAGCGTGGAATAGGGCGAGGGGGCGGCAAAGGCCTGGCTGCAGGCCAAGGCTAATGAAGCGAAGGCAAAGCGCAAAAGTGGAGCTTTTCTCATCGCGGAACATCCTTTTCTTTGTTTTTATGAGAACAACCTGATCGACATTAGCAAATCGTGGGGCTTCGCTCCCAAGTCCATTCGTTTCCCCGTGTTTACAGGCATATTGCGCCCGCCGCGCCGGTAGGCTACTGTGCCGTGACGTATGAGCGAGACCTACCCTGTGTTGATCGTCAGCAAACTCTTGATGCGCGTAATCAAGGCCCACGCCCGTTGGCGTTGGCGCGCCTGACTTTATCCCCTGCCGGCCAGTCCGGCCCGCCCCTGTTTGCCTTCCTGTTCCTCGCCCTCAAGTGGCACAGCCACCGCTATGGCGGGCAGAGGGAGGTTCGAATTTGAAGTCAGTAAGTTCAAGAGGTTTAACACCATGTTACTGATGATCGACAACTACGACTCATTTACTTACAACGTTGTGCAGTACCTTGGCGAGCTGGGTGCCGAGGTCAAGGTCGTTCGCAATGACGAACTGACCATTGCCCAGATCGAAGCCCTGAACCCCGAGCGGATCGTCGTATCCCCTGGCCCGTGCACGCCGAGCGAGGCGGGCGTGTCCATCGAGGCCATCCTGCATTTCGCCGGCAAGCTGCCGATCCTCGGCGTATGCCTGGGCCACCAGTCCATCGGCCAGGCCTTTGGCGGTGACGTGGTCCGGGCTCGCCAGGTGATGCATGGCAAGACCAGCCCGGTACTCCACCGCGACCTCGGCGTGTTTGCCGGCCTCAACAACCCGCTGACGGTGACCCGCTACCACTCGCTGGTGGTCAAGCGCGACACCTTGCCTGACTGCCTGGAAGTGACCGCCTGGACGGCCCATGCAGATGGTTCGGTCGACGAGATCATGGGCCTGCGACACAAAACGCTGAACATCGAAGGGGTGCAGTTCCACCCTGAGTCGATCCTCACCGAGCAGGGCCACGAGCTGTTCGCCAACTTCCTCAAGCAGACCGGCGGCCGCCGCTAAGGATTGAATATGGACATCAAAAGCGCGCTGAGCCGTATCGTTGGCCAGCTGGACCTTTCGACCGAAGAAATGCGCGATGTGATGCGCCAGATCATGACAGGCCAGTGCAGCGAGGCGCAGATCGGCGCCTTCCTGATGGGCATGCGCATGAAAAGCGAGAGCATCGACGAGATCGTGGGCGCGGTATCGGTGATGCGCGAGCTGGCCGACAAGGTCGAGCTGCGGAGCCTGGAGGGTGTGGTGGATATCGTCGGTACCGGCGGTGACGGTGCCAACATCTTCAATGTTTCCACCGCTTCGTCGTTCGTGCTGGCGGCGGCGGGCTGCCCAGTGGCCAAGCATGGCAACCGCGCGGTGTCGGGCAAGAGCGGCAGTGCCGACTTGCTGGAAGCTGCCGGCATCTACCTGAACCTGACGCCAACGCAAGTGGGCCGCTGCATCGACAGCCTGGGGATCGGCTTCATGTTCGCGCAAAGCCATCACTCGGCAATGAAGCACGCCGCTGGCCCGCGCCGCGAGCTGGGTATGCGTACCCTGTTCAACATGCTCGGCCCGCTTACGAATCCGGCCGGGGTGAAACACCAGGTGGTCGGCGTGTTCGCTCAGGCCCTGTGCCGGCCGTTGGCCGAGGTGCTGCAGCGCCTGGGCAGCAAGCATGTGCTGGTGGTGCACTCGAAGGATGGCCTGGATGAGTTCAGCCTGGCTGCCCCCACTTTTGTGGCCGAGCTGAAGAACGACGAGATCACCGAATACTGGGTCGAGCCGGAAGACCTCGGCATGAAAAGCCAGAGCCTGCATGGCCTGGCCGTTGAGAGCCCGCAGGCGTCACTGGAACTGATCCGTGATGCACTGGGCCGGCGCAAGACTGAAAACGGCCAGAAAGCTGCCGAGATGATCGTGCTCAATGCCGGTGCGGCGCTGTACGCCGCTGACCATGCCATGAGCCTGAAAGCCGGTGTGGAACTGGCCCATGACGTACTGCACACCGGCCTGGCCTGGGAAAAGCTGCAGGAACTGGGTGCATTTACTGCAGTATTCAAGGTGGAGAACGAAGCATGAGCGTGCCGACGGTGCTGGAAAAGATCATTGCCCGCAAGTTCCAGGAAGTGGCCGAGCGCAGCGCGCGGGTCAGCCTTCGCGAATTGGAGGGCCTGGCCAAGGCCGCTGACGCTCCCCGGGGCTTTGCCAATGCCTTGATCGAGCAGGCCAAGCGCAAGCAGCCTGCGGTGATTGCCGAAATCAAGAAGGCCTCGCCCAGCAAGGGCGTGATCCGTGAAGACTTCATGCCGGCGGAAATCGCTGTCAGCTACGAGAAGGGCGGTGCTACCTGCCTGTCGGTGCTGACCGATGTGGACTACTTCCTGGGTGCCGATGAGTACTTGCAGCAGGCTCGTGCGGCGGTTTCCCTGCCCGTGATCCGCAAGGATTTCATGATCGACCCCTACCAGATCGTCGAGGCGCGGGCCTTGGGTGCGGACTGCGTGCTGCTGATCGTGTCGGCGCTGGATGACGTGAAGATGGCCGAACTGGCCGCCACCGCCAAGGACGTCGGCCTCGATGTACTGGTAGAAGTGCACGATGGCGATGAGCTGGAGCGTGCGCTGAAAACCCTGGATACACCGCTGGTGGGCGTGAACAACCGCAACCTGCACACCTTTGAAGTCAGCCTGGAAACCACCCTCGACCTGCTGCCGCGCATACCGCGTGATCGCCTGGCAATTACCGAGAGCGGTATCTTGAACCGGGCCGATGTCGAGCTGATGGCGATCAACGACGTTTATTCGTTCCTGGTGGGTGAGGCATTCATGCGCGCCGAACAACCTGGGCTGGAGCTGCAGCGGCTGTTCTTCCCGGACCAGGTGAAGAAAACTGTTCAGCAACTGGACTGATTGCAATGAAGCCGGCGTGATTGCCGGCTTTTTTACGGGCCCGGCAAGAGGCCCTTGAAAACAACATCCAAGGTGGAGCGATGAGCGATCAACCCCTGGCCCTGACTGTCGAGCAGGGCTTGCACGCCGAACAGGACCTGCTGGCCGCCGTTTGCCGTGGCGAACGTGAGAGTGGTGTGCTGTTCTGGCGCCCCACTGACCATGCCTTGGTGATGCCCCGGCGCATGAGCCGGCTAGCCAATTTCGAAACAGCCTGCGCAGAACTGGCGATCGCCGGTTGGCCGGTATTGCTGCGTGAAACCGGCGGTGAGCCGGTCCCGCAGTCGCATGCCACCGTGAACGTGGCGCTGGTCTATGCCGCGCCGCGCAGCGAAGGCGACCATGGCCGCATCGAAACCGCTTATGAGCGCCTGTGCCTGCCACTGTGCGATGTGTTGCGCGAGTGGGGCGGGGTAGCGTCGGTGGGGGAAATCGACGGCGCCTTTTGCGACGGCCGCTACAACGTCAACCTCAATGGCCGCAAGCTGGTCGGTACCGCCCAGCGCTGGCGCCAGGGCCTGGGCGGCAAACGCCCGGTGGTACTGGTGCACGGCGCGTTGTTGCTGGACAACGAACGTGAGGCGATGGTGGCGGCGGTCAACCGTTTCAACGAGTGCTGCGCGCTTGAGCAGCGTTGCCGCGCCGACGCACACATTGCCTTGCACGAAGTGGCGCCCGCAGTGCCCTGGTTCCAGCGCCTCTCGCAAGCTTACGCCAAGGTCTTGGCCGACCTGCCCAGGGACTAGCGGGTACCGTAGACCACCATGGTCTTGCCTTTGACATGGACCAGGCTGCGCTCTTCGAGGTCTTTGAGCACGCGGCCGACCATTTCCCGCGAGCAACCGACGATGCGGCCGATTTCCTGGCGGGTGATCTTGATCTGCATGCCATCCGGATGGGTCATGGCGTCGGGCTGCTTGCACAGCTCCAGCAGGCAGCGGGCGACGCGGCCGGTTACGTCGAAGAACGCCAGGTCGCCGACCTTGCGTGTGGTATTACGAAGGCGTTGGGCCATCTGGCTGCCCAGGGCGTAGAGAATTTCCGGGTCCTGGCGCGCCACTTCGCGAAATTTCTCGTAACTAATCTCGGCCACTTCGCATTCCGTCTTCGCCCGTACCCAGGCGCTGCGCTGCTGCTCACCCTCAACGGGCTCGAACAGCCCCAGCTCGCCAAAGAAATCGCCTGGGTTGAGGTAGGCGATGATCATTTCATGACCGTCATCGTCTTCGATGATGATGGTGACCGACCCCTTGATGATGAACGACAGTGTTTCGGCCCGGTCGCCAGCGCAGATGATGTTGCTTTTTGCGGTGAAGCGGCGGCGCTGGCAGTGCACCAGCAACTTGTCGATGTTCTTGATCTTTGCGGGTAGGGCAGAGGCAACCATCACGAAGTCCTGTTCGATACGAGGCTTGGGTATTTTTGTAGATCGACAGCGGCAGGCGCCAGTCATTTGGCGCCAGCTTATCAGACACTACAAGATGTTTCGGTACTAAACCGAGTCCTCTCGTACTTTTCCCACAGCCGCACAAGGTCTAAGCTGACACCCTTTTCCGAATATCAGGAGTCCAGGTAGATGAAGGCACGTATCCAGTGGGCCGGTGAGGCAATGTTTCTCGGCGAATCGGGCAGCGGCCATGTCGTCGTGATGGATGGCCCGCCCGAGGCCGGCGGCCGTAACCTGGGTGTGCGCCCTATGGAGATGCTGCTGTTGGGGTTGGGTGGCTGCAGCAGCTTTGACGTGGTCAGCATTCTGAAGAAGTCGCGCCAGGCGGTGGAGAGCTGCGAGGCGTTTCTGGAAGCCGAGCGCGCCAGTGAAGACCCGAAAGTGTTCACCAAGATCCACATGAACTTCGTCGTTAAGGGGCGCGGGCTGAAAGAAGCGCAGGTCAAGCGCGCGGTCGAGCTGTCGGCAGAGAAGTACTGCTCTGCGTCGATCATGCTCGAGCGTGCCGGGGTCGAGATTACCCACGGGTACGAGATTGTAGAGTTGGGTTGAAGCCGGGTTTTTTGGGGCCGCCAAGCGGTCCCGACACCATCAGTTGCGCAGTGCCGGCAATGCAGAGCGAAGCCATGCTGGCAAGCCGCTGCGCATTGCGCGGCTCAACCGCTCCCGGCGCTTCTGGTAGACCAGCCCCAGCCAGATGACCCCCAGCCCGTTCAGCGTCACCACGACCGGGAACAGCAGCGATTGCGCGAATACCTCATACGCCAGGTAGCCCAGGTAGGCCGCAACCCCCAGCGCGCCGAACACCATGAACACCGGCCGGCGCAGCAGCACTGCCATGCCCATCAGCGCAATGTTTATCAGGCAGTACAGCGCCTTGCCCAGCTCGCTGCCGCTGTCCAGTAGCGTCAGCCCGCCCCAGAATGCCGCCAGCCCTGCCAGGTACCCCCAGCGGGCATAGTCCTCGCGTGTACGGCCGTCCACCAGCAGGAACACCACCAGCATTCCCAGGCCGAACCACAGCGAAACCTCACGGCGCTGCGCCCAGCTGAACGGCGAGCCGAAGAACCACTCAGTCAGGTCCATCGACATGAACCATAGGGCCACGGCGATCGGCATGACGATGAACGGGTAAGGGATCAACCGCAGCATCAGCAAACCGGCCACTACCGTGGCCGCCTCCATCGCCAGCCAGCCGCCTTGCACGTAGGTGTAGTAGTGGTGGTAGTTGGCCTGGGTGTCATCGATTGGCCACCAACCCGCCAAGCGTTCGATGGCGAACACTGCCAGCGGCACGATACTGACCGCGACGGCGGCCAGTACCCCGGCGGCTACGGGCTGCGCACGCCGCTGCAAGTTGAGGACAAACAAGGTGATCAGCCCGATGTACAGGCTGGCGATGACCAGCAGTGCGGCGTCGCCGATGCTCATCCAGGCCTCGGTGAGCAACCAGCCCATGGCCGCCATGATCAGCATGGCGCCGAAGTAGAAGGCGACATGGGCCAGCTGAAAGGTACCGCGTGCTGGCGGTTGCTGGCGCAGGAACGCCAGCAGGGCCTGGTCCTGGCCAGGCTGGAGAACGCCGGCTTGCACGGCACGCGCCAGGTCCTTGGCGTCGATTCGGTCCGTCATGGGGCAGCCTTCAGATGCGGTAGGTGCTCTTGGTCATGACCTTGGCCAGCAAGCTCATACCGAAGCGCACAGGGGCAGGGAAACGGTAGCCACCGGCTTCCAGGGCGGACTCGGCGTGCTGCTCTTCGTCGACGCGCATCTGCTCAAGAATGGCGCGGGACTTTTCGTCTTCTTGCGGCAACTGCTCAAGGTGTTCGTCCAGGTGCTTGCATACCTGGTGCTCGGTGGCGGCGACGAAACCCAGGCTGACCTTGTCGCTGACCAGCCCGGCCAGTGCGCCGATGCCGAAGGACATGCCATAGAACAGGGGGTTGAGCACGCTTGGGTGGCTGTTCAGCTGGCGAATGCGTTGCTCGCACCACGCCAGGTGGTCGATTTCTTCCTCGGCGGCATGTTCCATGGCCTTGCGCACTTCGGGCAGCTTGGCCGTCAGGGCCTGACCTTGGTACAGGGCCTGGGCGCAGACTTCACCGGTATGGTTGATGCGCATCAGCCCGGCAATGTGGCGGGTTTGCTGTTCGTCCAGGTTGGCGTCTGGCTGGATGATGGCCGGTGACGGCCGGGCGGGTTGGCCGCTGAAGGGCAGCAAGGTGCGCATGGCGGTATCGGCCTGCAGCAACAAGCGGTCGAGCGGCGAGTAGTGACGTTCGGTAGCCATCGGGCACCTCCGCAAGAATGTGCCCGACAGTTTACCGCAATAGCGGCGGGGTCGCTTGCCGTGGATCAGCCCGGCGGCCAGTTCATCTGGCGCTGGCCAAGCACGTGCATGTGGATGTGGTAGACGGTCTGGCCGCCTTTGGGGTTGCAGTTCATTACCACGCGGAAGCCTTCCTCGCAGCCTTGTTCGACTGCCAGGCGCTGGGCAGTGAACAGGATGTGGCCTGCCAGGGCCTTGTCCTCTTCTGTGAGGTGATTGAGGGTAGGAATGTGCTTTTTCGGGATGACCAGGAAATGCACCGGCGCCGCGGGAGCAATGTCCTTGAACGCCAGGACCTGGTCGTCTTCGTAGATGATATCCGCCGGAATTTCCCGGTTGATGATTTTGAGGAATAGATCGTCCACAGCACTGCTCCATGGTGAAGGTCGGGCCGAGTGTACTCAGCCAGGCGCCAATCGCCCAGTGGCTATTCCATGCCGGCCGGGCAATAGCGGCGGTGAATGGCGCCGGCCAGTTTGCGTACCAGCCAGCGTGGCAGCAGACGGGGGGCGAAGGCCAGCCAGCGGTTGCGCCGCCCTGGCATGATCAGGGCGCGGTTCTTGTCCAGCGCCCGCACCGTGTACAGGGCCACTTCCTCGGGGCTCAGGCAGCGTGGCTTGCCATCCAGGCGGGGGATGCGCCGCCGTGCAGAGCGTACCGGGCCGGGGCACAGTACCGAGACCTTGATGCCGGCGCGCTTGAGCTCCTCGCGCAGTGCCTGGGAAAAGCTCAGCACGTAGGCTTTGCTGGCGGCATAGGCCGCCATCCATGGCCCAGGTGCGACCCCGGCCAGGCCTGCAACGTTGAGGATCTGCCCGCCACCCTGCACGGCCATCAGGTTGCCGATTGCATGGCATAGCCGGCTCATGGCCAGCACGTTGACCTCGAGCAGGTCTTGCTCGTCGGCCCACTCATGGGCCAGGAATGGGCCGTAGGTGCGCAAACCGGCACAGTTGACCAGCAGGTCGATGCGCCGCTCGCCTTCTTCCAGCTCCAGCACGAAACCTGACAGGCGCAGCGGCTGGCTGAGGTCGCAGGCGCGGAACAGTACCTCTACACCAAAGCGTTGGGTCAGCTCGAGGGCGACCGGTTCCAGCGTTTCGCGCTGGCGTGCCACCAGGATCAGGTTGCGTCCACGCCGTGCCAGCGCTTCCGCCAGGGCCAGGCCCAGGCCGCTGGAAGCACCAGTGATCATGGCGTAACGGGACATGCAAGGCTCCTGGGGGCGGAAGAGGGCGCCTAGTGTACAGCTTGCCCGTGACAGGTGCTGCGTTTTGCTACAAGGCCCGGGGGCCAATGGCCTTGCAGCGCGGCTGGGCTTGCTGATAGTTGAGGTGGCTGTGTCAGAACGGCTTGACCACCACCAGAATCACGATGCCCAGCAGGATGAGCACGGGCACTTCGTTGAACCAGCGATAATAGACGTGGCTGCGTGTGTTGGTGCCGCTGGCGAAGCGTTTGCGCTGGGCGCCACACACGTGATGGTAGCCGGTGAGCAGGATTACCAGGGTCAGCTTGGCATGCAGCCAGCCCTGGCTCAGCCAGCCGGGGTTGAGGTAGAGCATCCAGGCGCCAAATACATAGGTGGCGATCATTGCCGGGTTCATGATGCCGCGGTAGAGCTTGCGCTCCATGGTCACGAAGCGTTCCTGGCTGATGCTGTCCTGGCTCTGGGCGTGGTACACGAACAGCCGCGGCAGATAGAACAGGCCGGCGAACCAGCAGACTACGCTGACGATATGCAGCGCTTTGATCCATAGGTAAAGCATGGAGGGTGTTCCTTCAGATAATCACGGTCGTCAGATAGTAGTGGTCGGGCGCCGGAAGGGACACCCGGAGAGTTGTTACAGGCGCCTCGCGCCCCTATTATCGTGCGCTTTCCAGACGGCTCGTTGATAAGGGGCAAGCGTTATGATCAAGGTCGGTATTGTTGGCGGCACCGGTTACACCGGCGTCGAACTGTTGCGTCTGCTGGCACAGCATCCACAGGCCGAAGTGGCTGTCATCACTTCGCGCTCGGAGGCGGGCGTGGCGGTGGCAGACATGTACCCGAACCTGCGCGGCCACTATGACGGGCTGGCGTTCAGCATACCCGACAGCAAGGCCCTGGCTGCTTGCGACGTCGTGTTCTTCGCCACACCGCATGGCGTTGCCCACGCACTGGCCGGCGAATTGCTGGCGGCGGGTACCAAGGTGATCGACCTGTCGGCTGACTTCCGTCTGCAGGATGCCACCGAGTGGGGCAAGTGGTACGGTCAGCCGCATGGCGCGCCTGAACTGCTCAAGGATGCCGTGTATGGCCTGCCCGAAGTGAACCGCGAGAAGATTCGCCAGGCGCGCCTGATTGCCGTGCCGGGTTGCTACCCGACCGCCACCCAGCTCGGTTTCCTGCCGTTACTGGAAGCGGGTCTGGCCGACCCCGCGCGGCTGATCGCCGACTGCAAGTCGGGTGTCAGCGGCGCCGGGCGTGGTGCGGCAGTGGGTTCGCTGTTCTGCGAAGCCGGTGAAAGCATGAAGGCCTATGCCGTCAAGGGGCATCGCCACTTGCCGGAAATCAGCCAGGGCCTGCGCCAGGCGGCCGGCAAGGACATCGGCCTGACGTTCGTGCCGCACCTGACACCGATGATCCGTGGTATCCACGCTACCCTGTACGCGAACGTGGCCGATACTTCGGTCGACCTGCAGGCGTTGTTCGAGAAACGCTACGCCGATGAGCCGTTCGTCGACGTGATGCCGGCTGGTAGCCACCCGGAAACCCGCAGCGTGCGCGGTGCCAACGTTTGCCGCATTGCCGTTCATCGCCCGCAGGGCGGGGACCTGGTAGTGGTGCTCTCGGTGATCGACAACCTGGTGAAGGGCGCTTCGGGGCAGGCAGTGCAGAACCTCAACATCCTGTTTGGCCTGGATGAGCGCATGGGCCTGTCCCACGCAGGCTTGCTGCCGTGACAGACGCCGCGAGCTGCACACCTGCGGGCCGAGCTTGCGGCGTGTAGGTTGTCGCTTGCGGCTTACGTATTGTTGACCAATTTTCTCGGGAAAGCGGATAATGCGCGTCATCGAGAGTTATATGGCGGCTACCGCGCCGGGAGAATCAACATGAGCGTCGAAACCTTCACCCCTACCGGCCTGGAATTCACCCATGGCGCAGCCCAGAAGGTGAAGAACCTGGTCAATGAGGAAGGCAATGAACGTCTGAAGCTGCGGGTGTTCGTGACCGGGGGCGGTTGCTCGGGCTTTCAGTACGGCTTCACCTTCGATGAAGACGTGGCTGAAGACGACACCATCGTCGAGCGCGAAGGCGTTTCCCTGGTGGTCGACCCGATGAGCTTCCAGTACCTGGCCGGTGCCGAAGTGGACTACCAGGAAGGCCTGGAAGGTTCGCGCTTTGTGATCAAGAACCCGAATGCCGCCACCACCTGCGGTTGCGGGTCGTCGTTCTCGATCTGAATTCGGGCCGATACGAAAACGCCGCGCAATTGCGCGGCGTTTTGCTTTCTGGCCTGGGTGTTATGCCGGATAGATTGCACCGAGTATGCGCAGGCCCCTGGCGGCAGTGACGCTGGGGCGGTTGGCGGCGATGCCCTCCAGGCAGCAATGGGCCAGCCAGGCGAAGGCCATGGCTTCGACCCAGTCAGGGTCTACGCCATGGGCACTGGTGCTTGTAACACGTGCAGTGGGCAGCAGTTGGCCGAGGCGGGCCATCAGCGCACCGTTGCGGGCTCCTCCACCGCAGACCAACAGTGCTTCGGTGCCTTGTTGCGCGTTTTCCAGCGAGTCGATGATGCTGCGTGCGGTCAACTCCAGCAGTGTCGCCTGCACATCCTCGTCCCGGTAGGCGGGCAGGCCGGCGAGGTGGCGGTCGAGCCAAGGCAGGTTGAACACCTCACGGCCGGTACTCTTGGGGCCGCTGCCCGCGAAGAACGGGTCGCTCATCAATGCGTGCAGCAAATCGGCCTGCACCACGCCGGTGGTAGCCCAGGCACCGTCGGCATCGTAGGCCTGGCCGCGTTTGCGCTCGACCCAGGCATCCAGCAAAACATTGCCTGGGCCGCAATCAAAGCCATGCACCGGTGCATCCCGCTCGATCAGGCTGAGGTTGCTGAAACCGCCCACATTGAGAATCGCTACCCGTTGGCCCAGGTGGCTGAACAGGGTTTCGTGGAAGGCCGGGACAAGTGGCGCGCCTTGCCCGCCGGCGGCCACATCGCGGCGGCGGAAGTCGGCTACCACGCTGACACCAGTAAGCTCGGCGAGCAGCGCGGGGTTACCGATCTGTACGGTGAAGCCGCGGGCGGGTTCGTGACGGACCGTCTGACCATGGCTACCAATGGCGCGTATGGCGTCAGCCTGCAGGCCCTGCTGAGCGAGCAGCTGGCGTATACCCTCGGCCGCAAGGGTGGCCCAGTGATTTTCCGCCAATGCTGCCCGGGCGATTTCGTCAGGGCCGCTGCTGCACAGGGCAAGCAAGTCCTGGCGCAGGCTGGCGGGCATTGGCAGGTAGAGCGTGGCGAGCAGTTCAAGCTGCTCGCCTTGTTCGACCAAGGCGATGTCCAGGCCATCCAGGCTGGTACCGGACATCACCCCCAAGTAAAGCGCCATGGCTTAGCGCTTGTTCGCGGCGAGCAGGGTGGCCTTTTCCTGATCCATGCGGGCGATCAGTGGCTGGCTCTGCTGCAAGAAGCGTTGACGCTCGTTCTTGGCGATCGGGTCGGCCATTGGCACCTTCTGGCTCAGGGGGTCGACATGCACGCCATTGACCTGGAACTCATAGTGAAGATGAGGCCCGGTGGAAAGGCCGGTGGTGCCGATGTAACCGATGATCTGGCCCTGCTTGACGGTGCTACCGGTCTTGATGCCTTTGGCAAAGCCCTGCATGTGGCCATACAGCGTCTTGTAGCGGTTACCGTGCTGGATGATCACGGTGTTGCCGTAGCCGCCGCGGCGCCCGGCCAGTTCGATGCGGCCGTCGCCTGCTGCCTTGATAGGCGTGCCGCGTGGGGCTGCGTAGTCAACGCCCTTGTGCGCGCGAATCTTGTTCAGGATCGGGTGCTTGCGGCCGGCGGAGAAGCGCGAACTGATACGGGCGAAGTCCACCGGGGTGCGGATGAAGGCTTTGCGCAGGCTGTTGCCGTCGGCGGTGTAGTAGGTAGTGTTGCCCTGCTTGTTGGTGTAGCGCACGGCAGTGTAGGTTTTGCCACGGTTGGTGAAGCGCGCCGAAAGGATATTGCCCGTGCCGACGACCTTGCCATCCATCACCTTCTGCTCGTAGACCACGTCGAACTCGTCGCCTGGGCGAATATCCTGGGCGAAGTCGATGTCGTAGCCCAGCACGCGCGCCATGTCCATGGTCATGCTGTGGGAAAGGCCGGCACGCTGGGCAGATGCTGACAGCGAGCTTTTGATGACCCCGTGGGCATAGGCAGTACGCACCACCGGCTTGCTGATTTCACGGTTGAAGGTAAAGCCTTTGGCGCTTTTGCTCAGGCTGATGGTTTCAAGGTTGCTGACCTTGCTGTGCAGGCTGGCCAGTTGGCCATCCTTGTCGAGTTCGAACTGCAGGACCTGGCCGTGCTTGAGTTGGGTGAACTGCTTGGCCTGCTTGTTGCTGGCCAGCAAGTCGTGCACGGCATTGGCTGGCAGGCCGACCTTGGCAAACAGCGTGGACAGGGTATCGCCGCGCGCTACGGTAACCTCGCGGTGGCCTGGTTGCTTGGCGGCTTCGGCGACCTGTTTGGCGTCTTGCGTTGGCTGCTCGGCTTTCTGGGTTTCGGGTGTGGCTGCTTCTATCTGGGCGAAAGGTGAGCCTTGCTCACCCTGTGCCTGCACCATGGGCGCAGCGCGGGCTTCGTCCTTCAATTGTTCGGCAGGGCTTTCCAGCTCGAGGTTTAGGGTGGTTTTCTTGGCTTCCACTTCGCTGGACGGAAATACCAGCAAAGCCAGGCTGAGCAGGGCGGCAATGCCGCTGGCGGCCAACAGGTGGCTCTTCGGATAAAGCGGTGGCGCTTTAGGCGGTTCGTTGGTCATGGGTAAGGTGACTTTGAAAAAGGTGAAATGGAATAGATGAATGACATGATGAAGATGAAATAACTGTATAAAATATAACCAAATCCACTTTCACGCAAGGGCGCGTAGACGTCGCAAGCCTGTGCCCGGGTCACATTCCTTTGCAAAACTTGTATTTGACGGCCGATCTTGTATGGTTGGCTCCCCCTGAATCTGAGCCTTGCGGGTTTGTCTATGAAGTCGGTTGAAGAGCAGCTGGCGCTTATCAAGCGCGGTGCGGAAGAAGTACTGGTCGAGTCGGAACTGGTTGAGAAGCTCAAGCGCGGCCAGCCTCTGCGCATCAAGGCCGGCTTCGACCCGACCGCCCCGGACCTGCACCTGGGGCACACGGTGCTGATCAACAAGCTGCGTCAGTTCCAGGAGCTGGGCCACCAGGTCATCTTCCTGATCGGCGACTTCACCGGCATGATCGGCGACCCAAGCGGCAAGAGCGCAACGCGTCCGCCGCTGACTCGTGAGCAGGTGCTGGACAACGCCGAGACCTACAAACAGCAGGTGTTCAAGATTCTTGATCCGGCCAAGACCGAAGTCGCCTTCAACTCCACCTGGATGGACAAGCTGACCCCGGCCGACTTTATTCGCCTGGCCTCGCAGTACACTGTGGCGCGCATGCTCGAGCGTGATGACTTCGACAAGCGCTACACCACCAACCAGCCGATTGCCATTCACGAGTTCCTCTACCCGCTGGTGCAGGGCTACGATTCGGTCGCGCTGAAAGCAGACGTCGAGCTGGGTGGTACCGACCAGAAGTTCAACCTGCTGATGGGGCGCGAACTGCAGCGTGCGTATGGCCAGGAAGCGCAGAACATCGTGACCATGCCGTTGCTCGAAGGGCTGGACGGTGTGAAGAAAATGTCCAAGTCGCTGGGCAACTATGTCGGTATCCAGGAAGCGCCGGGCGTGATGTACAGCAAGCTGGTGTCGATCCCGGATACGCTCATGTGGCGTTACTTCGAGCTGCTGAGCTTCCGCTCCATGGAAGAGATTGAGCAGTTCCGCGCCGATGTGGCCAATGGCGCCAACCCGCGAGACATCAAGATCAAGCTGGCGGAAGAGATAGTCGCGCGTTTCCATGGTGAGGAGGCTGCCGCCAATGCGCACCGTGCTGCGGGCAACCGTATGAAAGAAGGCGAGCTGCCTGAAGACCTGCCGGAGGTAGAGGTGGTTTCGGCGGAAGGCTTGCCTATCGCTGCGGTTCTGAACCGTGCTGGCCTGGTGAAGAACTCGGCGCAGGCGCGTGACTTACTGAGTGCTGGTGCAGTGAAAGTGGATGGTGTGGTGGTCGACAAGGATTTCCTGTTTGGTCTGGGTGCTACGCATGTGTGCCAGGCGGGTAAGAAGTCCTTCGGGCGGGTTACGCTGAAGGCTGAGTGATTGCCTGGCGGTGTACCTATATAGAAGCGGGGTGGCCGAAAGGCCCCCCCGCTTTGCTTTTCAAGCGCCCTGAAAGTTTATTTGAATTAAAGGTTGACGCCCTCTCGAATCCCCTTATAATGCGCCCCACTTCCAGCGA
>NZ_CAMZMX010000025.1:0-68971 GCF_947311875.1 Pseudomonas sp. PARCl1 | reverse complement strand
TGCTTCTTCAGCCTGACGAGAATAACTTCTCCCGCCAGGCCAGTCACAACATACAAGGAGCGAGCGCAGCTCGCGATGCGCCGCGCGGGCGGCGCTCGCTCTCACAGGCGCTGCATACCTTGTGGCAAACACCTGTCAGCCCTAAGGCGATCCCTGCGGGGCTTGCCTGCGATAGGGCCCCCGCAGGCAACATCTGGTCAGAGCCAAATCGCATCTCAAAGCGGATAATCACCAGCCCTCGCAACAAGACCCGCCCGCTTGGGGTTCATGACGATATACCGCGCCACATCCTGCACATCCTCCTCACGCCGCAAGGCCCGGTCATGAAACCCCTTCTGCCAGAGCTGGCCGCTTCGCCCTCGATGCCTGTTGATCATCATGGTGCTACGGGACTTCACCCTGCGCATCAGCCGCTTCAGGCTGGCCGGCCCGAGCTCGACCAACCAGTGGAAATGGTCAGGCATCACCACCCAGGCAAGCGATCGGGCGCTACCTTCCTCTTCAGCCTGGCGGAACTCGGCCACCAGCAAGCGGGCTGAGCGAAAGTCATTGAAGATTGGGGCTCTTGCCAGGGTGGTGCTGGTAAGCAAATACAACCGACGGGTTTCCGAAAACTGGCCAAGCCGTAGCTGCTTTGAATGGGGACGATCCATGTTCCCTGCCTCTTGAATAGTGGCTCAACAGGCTAGTGGGTAGGGGCCTACCCGCGGCGAATCATTTGGTACCCGGTGTTTCCTGTCGCATCGGTGCCTCCTTCATCGCCGGCAAGCCTGCTCCCAGGTACCGTGCCATCCCGCTTGATCTTATTTGTACCAAGATTTTTCATGAAATCCGCCCAGCACCCTTGAGTGAAGCAAAGTGGAAGTGAACAATGTTCTCTTTCGCATTCCCTTCGAGACTGGCCATGAAAACCCGTTCCCGTCTGCTTGCCTGGCTGCCGGCTTTATTGCTCGGCACGGTGCTGGCGCTGTGCAGCGCTGCGGCACAGGCTGAAGCCCCTGCCGAAGCTACCAAGGCCTTGCACCTGCTTGACTACATTGGTGCCGACTACCCGCCAACCGTGAGTGACGGCAAGGTGGTCGACAGCGGCGAGTACGACGAGCAGCGCGAGTTCGGCGAGGTACTGGCCGAACTGGTCAAAGGCCTGCCTGCAAATGCCGAGCACGCGGCACTGGAGCAGGGCGTGCAAGCGCTGCGCCAGGTCATCGACCAGCGCCTGGACGGCCCAGCGGTATCCAGGCAGGCCCGGCAACTGGGCGCACGCCTTGCGGTGGCTTATGAGGTGAGCCAAGCCCCGATAATCACCCCGGACCCGGCCCGTGGTGCTGCCCTTTACGCACAAAACTGTGCCATCTGCCACGGTGAAAGCGGCGCGGGCGATGGCCCGGCAGGCGTCGGCCTGGAGCCCGCGCCGGCCAACCTGCGCGAAGTCGCGCGCCTTGACCAGTTGAGCCTGTTCGACCTCTACAACACCCTTGCCCTGGGCATCGACGGCACCGAGATGCCGTCCTTTGCCGACCAGCTGGACGACCGCCAGCGCTGGGACGTGGCGGCCTATATCGCCAGCTTCACCGCCAAGCCGGAAGCCGGCAAAGGCGACAAAACCTGGAACATCGCCGACCTGGCCCGCCAGACCCCGGCCGAAATCGCCGCCAACGAAGGCACAGCGGCCGTGGAGGCATTCCGGGCCCAGCGTGCCCAGCCGCCGCAGGTCAAGCGTGGCCCTGCGCAATTGCTCGAATACACCGCCAGTACGCTCGACAAAAGCCTGGCCGCTTACCGCGCAGGCGACCGCGACCAGGCCTATGACCTGTCGGTTGCGGCCTATCTTGAGGGCTTCGAGCTAGTAGAAAGCTCGCTGGACAACATTGATACCCAGGCGCGCAAGGCCACTGAAAAGACGCTGATGGCCTACCGCCAATCCTTGCAGGATGGCCTGCCCGTGGGCCAAGTCGAGCAGCGCCTGGGCGAAGCCAAGGTCAAGCTTGAGCAAGCGGCAAAGCTGCTGGGTAGCGACAGCCTGAGCTGGTCGCTGAGTTATGTCTCAGGCCTGCTGATTCTGTTGCGTGAAGGCCTTGAGGCGATTCTGGTGCTGGCGGCGATCCTGGCGTTCCTGCGCAACACCGGCCAGCAGTCAGCGGTACGCAGTGTCAACATTGGCTGGGGCCTGGCGCTGGTCGCCGGCTTCGCTACCTGGGCGCTGGCCGCCTATGTGATCGACGTCGGTGGTGCCCAGCGTGAGTTGCTGGAGGGCTGCACGGCGCTGTTTGCGGCCGTGATGGTGCTGTGGCTTGGGGTATGGATGCACGACCGACGCCACGCCGCTGCGTGGACGGACTACATCAAGAACAGCCTGGTCAGTGGTGGCGGGCGCTTTGGCTTCGCGGTGCTGGCGTTCTTCTCGGTGTACCGCGAGTTGTTCGAAGTGATCTTGTTCTATGAAACCTTGTGGCTGCAGGCGGGCCCTGCCGGGCACCAGGCGGTGCTGGCAGGCGGCGCCACGGCGCTGGTGCTGCTGGTGGGCCTGGCTTGGGTGATATTGCGCGGTTCGGCCAAGCTGCCCCTGACGCTGTTCTTCAGCATCAATGCGGCACTGCTGTGCACGTTGTCAGTGGTGTTCGCCGGGCACGGCGTGAAGGCGCTGCAAGAAGCTGGGGTGCTGGGCACGCGCCCGGTAGCGTTCTTCGAGTTTGACTGGTTGGGGATTCATCCCGACGTCTACTCGCTGTCGGCGCAGGCGGTGGCGTTGCTGGCGATCATCTTGCTGTACGGGCGCTCGCGCCTGGCAGAGAAGCGCAGGGCAACTGCTAACTAAAACCTTGCGCCGTCCCCCTGTAGGAGCGGCCTTGTGTCGCGGTCGGGCCGCAAAGCGGCCCCAGGATTTCGGCAGCGCTGCACAAATTGTCGGGGCCGCTCTGCGGCCCGACCGCGACACAAGGCCGCTCCTACACACTTGACCGCGAAGGGCACTCAGGCCGGCTGTGGCGCCTTGAGAATGTTCTGCAACAGCTGCACACTTTCAACCGCGTCGTGACCCAGGCTGGTCAGGTAGCCGCCATCCGGTTGATCGGTCAGCCCCTTTTCATGCAGGCGCTGCGCAGCGGCGATCAGGGAGGGGGATGCAGTGCTGGTTATCTTGATGCCTTCCTGGCTGCTGTCGTGCTTGAACAGCGCGAGTACTTCCATTTCATCGATAAGATCGGGGGTAAAAGGCATGGTAACTCCTGACTTCCAGACGAGGATTACGGCACTTTCTACGGTGCCTGATCTTCGAGTGTAGCCGGGTTATTCGTCCTCGCCTTGATCCATCTCAGGTGGCAGCTCGGGCAGCGCACGCAGGGCGTTTTCGTACCACTCGCCGTTGAACGCGCGGTCTTCTGCCAGCATGTTGTCAATCTCGTAGGCCAGCACATGGGCCATCACGTTGAGAATGTCTTCACGTTTCCAACCAACCAGCGTCAGCTTGTTGAAAGTGGCCTTGGCCGCCGGCGGCTCGCCGCTTTCGATCTGGTTTTCGATGGCTTGGGTCAGCGTTGCCTCGGCGAAGGCTTCGTCGTCATTGTCGATGTCGGTGGGCTCGCTCATTGGCGGTACTCCTGTGGTGGGATGCACAGTGTGCCACGCCTGTAGCGGCAATGCCCGGGCATTGACGAGGCGCATGACGCTGGTCAGGAACAGGCTTACGGTCTATAAAAGCCGAGCCAAACCCCTTACGGCCCGGAGGCTGTTACCTCATGCTCAAGCTTCATGGATTCTCGGTCAGCAACTACTACAACATGGTCAAGCTGGCGCTGCTGGAAAAAGGCCTGCCTTTCGAAGAGGTCACCTTCTACGGCGGCCAGGCGCCAAAGGCGCTGGAAGTGAGCCCGCGGGGCAAGGTGCCGGTGCTGGAAACCGAACACGGCTTTATCAGCGAAACCAGCGTGATCCTCGACTACATCGAGCAGACTCAGGGCCGCAAGGCGCTGCTGCCGGCCGACCCGTTCCAGCAGGCCAAGGTTCGCGAGTTGCTCAAGGAAATTGAACTGTACATCGAGCTGCCAGCCCGTACCTGCTACGCCGAGTCCTTCTTTGGCATGGCGGTAGAGCCACTGGTCAAGGATAAGGCACGTACCGACCTGCTGGCCGGCTTCGCCACGCTCAAGCGTAACGGGCGCTTTGCGCCGTATGTAGCGGGTGAGCAACTGACGCTGGCAGACCTGATGTTCTGCTTCTCGGTCGATCTGGCTTATGCGGTGGGTAAGAAGGTGCTGAACGTCGACCTGCTGGCGGACTTTCCGCAAGCCAAGGCGTTGCTCCAGCTGATGGGTGAGAACCCGCACATGGCGCGGATCGTGGCAGACAAGGAGGCAGCGATGCCGGCCTTCATGGAGATGATTCGCAGCGGTAAGCGCTGAGCCTGCTGTTGAGCCCTTCGTGGGCACGCCCGCTCCCACTGTGGGAGCGGGCGTGCCCACGAACGAGGGCGAAGCCCTCGCCTTGGGGCTTAGCGAGACGCCAACAGGGATTTGCCACGAACAACGGCAGCCCGCACCTGCGCCGGCGCCGTACCACCAATATGGTCACGCGCATTGACCGACCCTTCCAAGGTCAGTACGGCAAACACATCCTGCTCGATCTGGTCGCTGAACTGGCGCAGTTCGTCCAGGCTCATCTCGGCCAGGTCCTTGCCGGTATCCACCCCATACTTCACCGCATGGCCAACGATTTCGTGGCAGTCGCGGAACGGCAGGCCACGGCGTACCAGGTAGTCGGCCAGGTCGGTTGCCGTGGAGAAGCCACGCAGCGCCGCTTCACGCATGATGGCGTGCTTGGGCTTGATCGCCGGGATCATGTCGGCAAAGGCACGCAGCGAGTCGCGCAGGGTATCGGCAGCGTCGAACAGCGGCTCCTTGTCTTCCTGGTTGTCCTTGTTGTAGGCCAGCGGCTGGCCTTTCATCAGGGTCAGCAGGCCGGTCAAGGCGCCGAACACGCGGCCGGTCTTGCCACGTACCAGCTCTGGCACGTCGGGGTTCTTTTTCTGCGGCATGATCGAGCTGCCGGTGCAGAAGCGGTCCGGCAGGTCGATGAACTGGAACTGCGCGCTGGTCCACAGCACCAGCTCTTCGGAGAAGCGCGAGAGGTGCATCATCGCCACGCTGGCTGCAGCGCAGAATTCGATGGCGAAGTCACGGTCCGAAACGCCGTCCAGCGAGTTGCCGCCCACGGCCTCGAAGCCCAGCAGCTTGCAGGTCAGTTCGCGGTCGATCGGGTAGGTGGTACCGGCCAGTGCGGCGCTGCCCAGCGGCATGCGGTTGGTGCGCTTGCGGCAATCGACCAGGCGCTCGTAGTCGCGGCTGAGCATTTCGAACCAGGCCAGCAGGTGGTGGCCGAAGGTGACCGGCTGCGCGGTCTGCAGGTGGGTGAAGCCCGGCATGATGGTTTCGGCTTCGCGCTCGGCCTGCTCCAGCAGGCCCTGCTGCAGGCGGGTGATTTCGGCCAGGATAAGGTCGATTTCATCGCGCAGCCACAAGCGGATATCGGTTGCCACCTGGTCGTTGCGGCTACGGCCGGTGTGCAGCTTCTTGCCGGTGATGCCAATGCGGTCGGTCAGGCGTGCCTCGATGTTCATGTGCACGTCTTCAAGGTCGACGCGCCAGTCGAAGTTGCCGGCCTCGATCTCGGCCTGGATGGTTTTCAAACCATCGATGATGGTGTCGCGCTCGGCATCGCTGAGCACGCCGACTTGCGCCAGCATGGTGGCATGGGCGATCGAACCCATGATGTCGTGGCGGTACAGGCGCTTGTCGAAATCGACCGAGGCGGTGAAGCGGGCGACGAAGGCGTCGACGGGCTCACTGAAGCGGCCGCCCCAGGACTGATTGGTCTTGTCGGTGCTCATGGATTCACTCATTGCAGGCGTGAACGAAAAAGTGGCGCCGATAATAACAGGGTTGGGACGGCTGCCGCAGGGCGCCGGTCGACAGAAATGCCCGGAAAATGGCAGTGAATCATTTGAAGGAATGAACGGCAGTGTTCCACGGACCGTCTACAGTTGGACAGAAGACTGGCAGTGAATCTGCCGTCCGAGTGAATCTTTGGCCATCGCACCGGTCTAGAGCGTGACCGCAGTGTCGCTCGAACCACACCTGTCTACGCTATACCTGTGCGAGACTCATTCAGGAATCCAGCGCAATTATGAATGTCCTGATCGTTGATGACGAACCCCAAGGCCGTGACCGCCTTAGCCGGCTGCTCGGCGAACTGGAGGGTTACACCGTGTTGGAGCCCAGCGCTACCAACGGGGAAGAGGCCCTGACCCTGATCGACAGCCTCAAGCCCGACGTGGTGCTGCTGGACATCGCCATGCCAGGCCTGGACGGCTTGCAGGTCGCGGCCCGCCTGTGCGAGCGCGAGGCGCCGCCAGCGGTGGTGTTTTGCACCGGGGATGACCAATACAGTGCCGAGGCATTCAAGGACAGTACCCTCAGCCATGTCGCCAAACCTGTTCACCCTCAGGCCCTGCGGGATGCACTGCGCAAGGCCGATAAACCCAACCGGGCGCAACTGGCGGCACTGACGCGGCCAGCCAATGAAGGCGGTGGCCCGCGCAGTCATATCAGCGCCCGCACCCGCAAAGGTATCGAGCTGATTCCGTTGGACCAGGTGGTCTACTTCATTGCCGACCACAAGTACGTGACCTTGCGCCACGACGGTGGGGAAGTACTGCTCGACGAGCCGCTCAAGGCGCTGGAAGACGAGTTTGGCGACCGTTTTGTACGTATTCACCGCAATGCCTTGGTTGCCCGGGAACGCATCGAACGCCTTCAGCGCACGCCCCTGGGCCACTTCCAACTGTTCCTCAAAGGCCTGAACGGCGATGCCCTTACCGTAAGCCGGCGTCATGTGGCCGGTGTGCGCAAGATGATGCAGGCCCTCTGAACCGGTGCCCGCATGGCAAGGGCTGGGCCCTTGCTGGCCGGCAGGTCGGCCCCACCGTCAGGGTGCAGGGCAGCCCTGAAGGGGCCCTTAGCTGATCCACATCTGCTAGCGATCCTTGCGATGCTGTTATGATCCACGGCATTTCTCTGGATCGGGGCGTTTCATGTCCACTCGCGAAATCCGCATTGCCACCCGTAAAAGCGCCTTGGCCCTGTGGCAGGCCGAATACGTCAAAGCCCGCCTCGAGCAGGCCCACCCTGAGCTGCGGGTGACCCTGGTGCCCATGGTCAGCCGCGGGGACAAGCTGCTCGACGCGCCGCTGGCAAAAATCGGTGGCAAGGGGTTGTTCGTCAAGGAGCTGGAAACCGCCCTGCTGGACAACGAAGCCGACATCGCCGTGCATTCGATGAAGGATGTGCCCATGGACTTCCCCGAGGGACTGGGCCTGTACTGCATCTGCGAGCGGGAAGACCCGCGCGACGCCTTTGTCTCCAACCATTTTGCCAGCCTTGAAGCGTTGCCTGCCGGCAGCGTGGTCGGCACCTCCAGCCTGCGCCGCCAGGCCCAACTGCTGGCGCGTCGCCCCGACCTGCAGATCCGCTTCCTGCGCGGCAACGTCAACACTCGCCTGGCCAAGCTCGACGCCGGCGAATACGACGCCATCATCCTCGCGGCCGCCGGCCTTATCCGCCTCGGTTTCGAAGACCGTATCACCGCCACCATCAGTGTCGACGACAGCCTGCCTGCCGGTGGCCAGGGGGCGGTAGGCATCGAGTGCCGTAGCGCCGACCACGCGATCCATGCCTTGCTGGCGCCGCTGCACCACCGTGACACGGCTGACCGGGTGGTGGCCGAACGTGCCATGAACAAACGCCTGAACGGCGGTTGTCAGGTGCCGATCGCTTGCTACGCGGTGCTGGAAGGCGACCAACTGTGGTTGCGCGGCCTGGTCGGCCAACCGAGTGGCGGCACCCTGCTGGTGGCCGATGCCCGGGCCCCCCGTGCAACTGCCGAGGCCCTTGGTGTAGAGGTCGCCGAACATCTGCTGGGGCAGGGTGCCGAGGCCATCCTCAAAGAGGTCTATGGCGAGGCCGGCCACCCGTGAGCCAATGGCGCCTGTTGCTGACCCGGCCTGCCGAGGACTGTGCGGCGCTGGCGCAAAGCCTGGCGGCAGCGGGGGTGGCCAGCCACTGCCTGCCGTTGCTGGAGATCGAACCCGTGCAAATCCAGGCTGGGCAGCGCGCGTTGCTGCAGGGCCTTGGTGGCTTCCAGGCGATCATCGTGGTCAGCAAGCCAGCTGCACGGCTGTTGCTGGAACAGTTGGCCAACGCCAGCCTGCAGCCGCCCGTTCAAGGCTGGTTCACCGTAGGCGAGGCCACTGCCGCAGTGTTGCAGCAGGCGGGTCTGAGGGTGAGTTGCCCGCCGCGTGGCGACGACAGCGAAGCACTGCTGATGCTGCCGGCACTGCGCCAGGCGGTTGCCGTGCCAGCAGCGCGAGTATTGATCGTTCGCGGCGTTGGAGGTCGCGAACTGCTGGCAGAGCGTCTTGCAGAGCAAGGTGCTAGTGTCGATTATCTGGAACTGTATCGTCGCTGCCTGCCGGTTTACCCCGCAGGCACGCTGATGCGCCGCATCGAAGCGGAACGCCTCAATGGCCTGGTGGTCAGCAGTGGGCAGGGTTTGGAACATTTGCAGCAACTGGCTGGCGCCGATTGGCCACAGCTGGCCCGGTTGCCGTTGTTCGTGCCGAGCCCGCGGGTAGCCGGGCAGGCCAGGGCCGCTGGGGCCCAACAGGTTGTGGATTGCCGTGGCGCCAGTGCCGCGGCCTTGCTGGCAGCTGTGCAGTCTTGCACTGCACCTGCCTCTTAAGGCGCTAAGCTGAACGCGATGCGCCCCCATGCAAAGGATGGATACGTGAGCGAGACTGTCTTGTCCAATAACGATCAGCCGTCGGCGCAAACGCCGGCGGATCCCGTTACCACCCCGCCTGCCAAGCGCTCCGGCAATGGCCTTGCTGCGCTGGCCTTGCTGCTCGGCGCGGCCGGGGTGGCGGTAGGTGGCTGGGGTGCCTGGCAGGTGCGTCAACTGCAAGGCAGCGAGTTCGACCAGGGCCAGCACATCGAGGCGCTTAACCAGCGCGCCGAGGCCTTGCAACAGCGTGAGCAGCAGATCAGTGCGCAACTGGCCAGCCTGCCAGCCGCCAGCGAACTGGAAGACCGCCGGCGACTGGTAGCGCAATTGCAGGGCGACCAGCAGCGCCTCAGTCAGCGCCTGGAAACCGTGCTCGGCGAAAGCCGCAAGGAGTGGCGCCTGGCAGAAGCCGAGCACCTGCTGCGCCTTGCTACCCTGCGCCTGTCGGCCTTGCAGGACATCACCAGCGCCAAGGCCCTGGTCGAAGGTGCCGACGAGATCCTGCGCGAGCAGAGCGACCCAGGTGCCTTTGCCGCTCGCGAGCAACTGAACCGCAGCCTGGCCACGCTCAACAGCACCCAGCAACCAGACCGCACGGGCCTGTTCCTGAAGCTGGCTGCGCAGCGTGACTTGGTCCAGCAACTGAGCGCGCAGCCGCCGGAGTTCGACAGCAATGCCGATGCCCTCGGCGCCTTGACCGCCGATGGCGACGGTGTCAGCCGCCTGTCGCAGTGGTGGGCGGAAATCTCCAAGTATTTCCAGGTTGACTTCAATGCCGACGAAAACGTGCGCCCATTGCTGGCCGGGCAGCAACTCAACCAGTTGCGCCTGGCATTGAGCCTGACCATCGAGCAGGCCCAGTGGGCGGCGCTCAATGGCGACGCGAAGGTCTATACCCAGGCGCTGGATGATGCCCGCAGCGTGCTGCTGGCCAACTTCAATGCCGACAACCCGCAAAGCAAGGCCATGCTCGACAGCCTGAATGCCTTGGCCGAGCAGCCAGTGTCGGTGGTCACCCCTGACCTCAGCGAAAGCCTGGCAGCCGTGCAGGCCTACATTCAGCGCCGCCATCTGCCGGCCGAGGCCGAGGGGGGCAAGCCATGAAGCGAGTCTACCTGCTGGCCGTACTGGCCATCGTGGTCGCTGCTGCGCTGGGTGTCGCCGTCGCCAAGCACAGCGGTTACGTACTGGTTTCCTACGGTGGTTTCCGTTATCAATCGGGGCTGTGGGCGGCGCTGGGTGGGCTGCTGGCGGTCGTTCTGGTGTTGTGGTTGCTGCGCTACCTGGTGGGGCTGTTGCTGACCTCCAGCGGCGTGGTCAACCCTTGGTCGCGGCGCAACCGCCGCCGGCGTATTCGCCTGGCAATCGAACAGGGCCAGCTGGACCTGGCCGAGGGTCGCTGGGCCAGCGCCCAGCGCCATTTGCACCGTGCCGCGGAGGCCGAGCGCCACCCCCTGCTGTACTACCTCGGTGCAGCGCGTGCCGCCAACGAGCAAGGTCGCAGCCAAGACAGCGACAACTTGCTGGAGCGTGCCCTGGAGCGCCAGCCACAGGCAGAACTGGCCATTGCCCTGACCCATGCCCAACTGCAGATGGACCGGGGTGAAAGCGATGGCGCGCTGGAGACCTTGCTGGCCATGCAAGAGCGCCACCCGCACAACAGCCAAGTCCTGCGGCTGTTGCAGCGCCTGTACCTGGAGCGCGGTGACTGGTCCGCCTTGATTCGCCTGTTGCCCGACCTGCGCAAGGGCAAGGTATTACCGGCCACGGAGCTTGCTGCCCTCGAGCAGCGCGCCTGGGGCCAGAACCTGAGCCTGGCCACAACCCGTGGCGAGGACGCGCAAAGTGCACGGCAGGCCCTGGAGCGCGCCTGGCAGCAACTGACTGCCGCCCAGCGTCAGGAGCCGCAACTCGTGCTGGCCTACGCTGAACAGCTACGCCAGGTAGGTGCCGAGAGTGATGCCGAACAGGCATTGCGCACGGCCCTCAAGCGGAACTACGAAAGCCATCTGGCTCGCCTGTATGGCCTGGTGCGTGGCGATGACCCGGTACGCCAGTTGCAAACCGCCGAAGGCTGGCTCAAAGACCACCCGCAAGATGCCAGCCTGTTGCTCACCCTTGGCCGCCTTAGCCTGCAGAACCGTCTGTGGGGCAAGGCGCGCGATTACCTCGGAAGCAGCCTGCGCATGGAGCGCAACCCCGAGGCTTGCGCCGAACTGGCGCGCCTGCTCGCCGGCCTGGGTGAGACGGAGCGCAGCAACCAACTGTTCCAGGAGGGCCTTGGCCTGCTCGACGAACGCCTGCTGGCGTTGCCGCTGCCAGAAGGCGTACGCGCCTGACCTACCCCAAAGCCCGCGGCAAGGCGCGGGCTTTGGGGGCTGGTGATTTATCTTCCGTTGCATGCTGAATATGCATTCCCAGTCCTCAGTCGCCTCCTATCGAATAGACGGAAATTTCTTACGCGTTTCAGCGACTTGTCGTTGCTGTAGCGCCTTGAAACAAAGCCCGTCTTTCCTCTACCGTTCCAGGCCACACTCTCATCCCGGGACCTTCACCACCCATGCTGCTGGCCCGTTTGCGCACCTTGTTTCTTCCTGCTTGCCTGGCCGCACTGGCGGTGCTGGCTGCGTCCTTTCAGTTGGATAACATGCTTGGGCTGGTGCCATGCCCGTTGCGCTTGAGCCAGCGGTTGCTGCTAGCCCTGTATGCCCTGCTGAGCCTGGCCAGCGTGCTGCAGGCACCGCGTGCACGTGGCCTGCGGCGTTACGCATGGGCGACGTTGGCCTGCTCGCTGGGCGGGGCGGCGCTGGCCGCGCGGCAGGTCTGGCTGCAGGGTGCTGAAAGGGTTGTCGATGCATGCCCGCTGCCGATCGGGCGTGTATTCGAGCAGGGTTGGGTGGAGGCGGCCCGGCAACTGCTATTCGGCGGCCCGGAGTGCAGCGCGCTGAGCTGGAGTTTTCTCGACCTGACCCTTCCCGAGTGGAGCCTGTTGGCTTTCCTGCTGCTGGCGGCGCTGCCCGCGAGCTGCCTGCTGGCGTATCGTTTCCGCACCCTGGCAGGCGCTTGACCTGGCGCAAGGTTGGGTCATCAGAATGACCAATGGCCATGTAACACGGTATTAAACACTTGTATGAAGTTTGTCCACTGCGTACCTTGAAGGGCAACACGTGCGGGAATAATCTCGCAGCACGGATACTCAAAACACAACTGCTCGATGCCGTCCTGCTGATATCACCTTTGTGCGCGCCTTCGCAGCGCGAGGTGCAGCGGCATCTACCCAGAAGGGAAGAGATCGCCATGCTCGATAGTTGTCAGAACGCTCAGGAACGCTGGGGTGGGGTTCACGAACTTATTGATCGTTGGCTTAAGGCGCGCGAGGAATTGGTGCATTCTTTCCGCGCGTTGCGCGCCCAAGAGCTGGCCTTCGCCGACAAGGATACGAACGGGGATTTCTGTGGTCTGCTCGTGGACTACTGTTCGGCGTGGCACTTCGAGGTCTGCGAGCAGCTGGTCAGGGAAGCCAAGGCTTTCGGTGACGAGAAGGCACTGAAGCTGGCCGAAGAGATCAACCCACGCATCAATGACATCACGCAGATCGCGTTGGCTTTCAACGACCATTGTGCGAAAGCTGAGTGCAAGGACACAGAGCGCTTTGCCGAAAAACTGGGCAAGCTCGGTGGCCTGCTGCATGAGCGCTTCGAACTGGAAGACTGCCTGATCGAAGTGCTGCACAACGCGCACAAGGAAGAGGGCGCGGTACAGGCCTGATGGTTGGCGTCAGTCGCCAACCCCCAGCAGTTCGATTTCGAACACCAAGGGGGTATAGGGTGGAATCAAGTCGCCTGCGCCCTCGGCTCCATAGGCTTGTGCGGACGGAATGACAAGGCGCCACTTGGCGCCGACGTGCATCTGCGGCAACGCTACCTGCCACCCCTCGATCACCGAACCCAGGCTGAACCACTGTGGCGTCTGGTTCTGGTCGAATACCGAGCCGTCCGGCAACCTGCCTACGTAGCGCACCTGCACTTTGCCACCGGCTTTCGGCTGCGCGCCACTTCCTGCCTGCAGTTCGTTGTAAAGCACGCCCTCTGGCAACTCATGCACGCCAAAACGCCCCCGCTCATTAGCCATAAAGCGTTTTTCCGCCGCTTGCTGCTTTTGCGCCTGGTCATCGCTTTCCTGTGCATCATGCTGCTGCAGCACGGCCTGCATGCGTGCCTTGTCGAGCTTCAGCGGCTGCCTTTGGTAGGCCTGGCGCAAGCCATCGACCAAGGCATCCAGTTGCAGGCCCGGCATGTCCTGGCGCAGCCGCTCGCCCAGGCTGGCCCCAAGGCTGTAGGCGAGATCGCGTTCATCACTGTCGGCCAGGGCGAGGGGCGCCAGCAGGCATAAACCTAAAACAAGAAATCGAGGCATGGTCAGTTCCTGCGCCAATGAGCGTGGAAGTATGCCAGTGTTGAATATGTGTATTGGCTTTTTCGCGGCTTTGCGTGGGCGCGGCTTTGAGTCGCAACAGGGCAGCGGCGCGGCGAGGCTTTGTCCAGCATCTACACTTACCCGCAGCTGCAAGCTTACAACGTTGCCCAGGCATGCAACGCGGCGTAACTATTACGGTCAACATGCCCTAGCGGCGGTAGCAGCAGAAGCATAGTATGAGCCGCACTCTCGTCAGCCAGGAGGTAAACCATGTCGGCCAAAAAGAAGCCAGTAAGTACGCCGTTACACCTGCTCCAGCAACTTTCGGGTAGCTTGCTCGAACATTTGGAAGAAGCCTGCTCGCAAGCGCTGGCTGATGCGGAAAAACTGCTGGCAAAGTTGGAAAAGCAGCGTGGCAAAGCGCAGGAAAAACTGCACAACGCTCGCTTGAAACTGCAAGGTGCAGCCAAGGCCGGTAAAGCCAAGGCACAGACCAAAGCGCAAAAAGCCAGCGCTGAACTAGAAGAACTGCTGGACTCCCTCAAGGAGCGTCAAACCCAGACGCGCGCCTACATTCAGCAACTCAAGCGCGATGCCCAAGACAGCATCAAGTTGGCCCAAGGTGTAGGCAAAGTGCGTGAAGCCGCGACCAAGGCCCTTGACCAGCGTGCAGCCAAAACGGCCAAGCCAGCTGTTGCCAAGCCGGCGACCAAGCCAGCCGGTCGAGCCACTACCGCAGCCAAGCCAGCAGCTAAAGCCACCGCTGCCGCAAAACCTGCGCCCAAGCCAGCCGCCAAGGCCACTGCTGCCGCGAAACCTGTGGCCAAGCCAGCCGCCAAGGCCACTGCCGCCGCTAAACCTGCGGCCAAGCCGGCCGCCAAGGCCACTGCCGCCGCTAAACCTGCGGCCAAGCCGGCCGCCAAGGCCACTGCCGCCGCAAAACCTGCAGCCAAGCCAGCCGCCAAAGCAACAGCCGCCGCTAAACCTGCGGCCAAGCCAGCTGCAGCCAAGGCGCCAGCACGTACCGCAGCGAAACCGGCTGCCAAGCCTGCCGCCAGCAAGCCAGCCGCTGCCAAACCGGCTACACCTGCCCCCAGCACTCCGGCCGCTGATGCCAACTCGGCCACTTCGGTAGCGCCATCGGCGCCGGCCAGCACGCCTGCTCAGGCACCGTCTTCGGCGTCCTGAAGCGCTGCAGCCGCGGCGCGTAGCTGCAGCAACGCGTCATGTTGTCGGCCCTGGTCCGGCACCAGCCGGGCCAGCCAGTCGCCCGTGGGCTCAGCAGAGTCCGCGGGCCACTGCTGGGCACGTTCTTGCAAGCGTTCCAGCAACGCTCTTTCTGCCTGTAATTCCAACCCTTTCACTTGCTCGCGCACAAGTGCCAGCCGGCTATCCAGCTGTGCTGCCGCGCGCCATTGCTGGCGCAGGTCGCGTAGCGGGGTGACCACTGTCCGTTGCCAGGGGTCGGCAATGCCGTGCAATGCCTGCGCGCGCTGGTCCGTCACGGCAACCCCACGCGCCTGCAACCACGTGGCGCACAGCAGCAGGCAGACATCGCCACCCAGTGTTTGCAGTTCAAGGCAGGCGGCTTCTACGCCAGGCCTGGCGTACAAGGCCAGGGCGTGATTCCACAGGTCGGTGTGCATGGTTCCACTCGCGCTATGGGCCGAGGAAGCTGGTAGACTCCGCGACCATCATGATCAGACTATCCAACCTCACTTTACAGCGTGGTCCGCAGCGCTTGCTAGAAGGCGCCGAGATGACCCTGCACGCCGGTCACAAGGCCGGTCTTATTGGCGCCAACGGTGCCGGCAAATCCAGCCTGTTCGCCTTGCTGCGCGGTGAGCTGTCGCCCGATGCCGGCGACTGCCAGCTGCCCGGCGACTGGCGCATCGCCCACATGCGCCAGGAGGTTGATACCCTCGATCGCCTGGCCGTGGACTATGTGCTCGACGGTGACGTGCGCCTGCGCAAGGTCCAGGCCGAATTGGCGGCTGCCGAGCAAGCGCACGACGGCACCGCCCTGGCGCGCCTGCACAGTGAGCTGGAAAGCGCTGACGGCTACACCGCCGACGCTCGCGCCCGCAAGCTGCTGGCCGGCCTGGGCTTTACCAACGAGCAGATGGACCGCCGAGTCGGTGACTTCTCTGGCGGCTGGCGTATGCGCCTCAACCTGGCCCAGGCGCTGATGTGCCCGTCCGACCTGCTGCTGCTCGACGAGCCCACCAACCACCTGGACCTCGACGCCATTCTGTGGCTGGAAGACTGGCTCAAGGGCTACCCTGGCACGCTGCTGCTGATTTCCCACGATCGTGACTTCCTCGATGCGGTGGTCGACCATGTGCTGCATGTAGAGCAGCGCAAGCTGAACCTCTACAAGGGCGGCTATACCGCCTTCGAGCGCACCCGTGCCGAACGCCTGGCGCAACAGCAACAGGCCTACGAGAAGCAGCAGGCGCAGCGCGCGCACATGGAAAAGTACATCGCCCGCTTCAAGGCCCAGGCCACCAAGGCGCGCCAGGCGCAGAGCCGGATCAAGGCCCTGGAGCGCATGGAGGAGCTGTCGGCGGCGCACGTCGATTCGCCATTTGACTTCGTCTTCCGCGAGTCGCAGAAAATCTCCAGCCCGCTGTTGAGCATGTCCGAAGGCCGGCTGGGGTATGGCGACAAAGCCATCCTCGACAAGGTCAAGCTGCAACTCACCCCGGGCGCGCGTATTGGCCTGCTCGGCCCGAATGGCGCAGGCAAGTCGACGCTGATCAAGAACCTTGCCGGTGAGCTGGCGCCGTTGTCCGGCCGGCTGGTCCGCGGCGAGAACCTGGCCGTGGGTTATTTTGCCCAGCACCAGCTGGACTCGCTGGACGACAAGGCCAGCCCGCTGCTGCACTTGCAGCGCATTGCCCCCGCCGAGCGCGAGCAGACCCTGCGCGACTTCCTGGGAGGCTTCGATTTCCATGGCGCCCGTTGCGACGAGCCGGTGGTGAACTTCTCCGGTGGCGAGAAGGCACGGCTGGCGCTGGCGCTGATCGCCTGGGAACGGCCGAACCTGCTGCTGCTCGACGAACCCACCAACCACCTCGACCTGGAAATGCGCCTGGCGCTGACCATGGCCTTGCAGGAGTTCGCCGGCGCCGTGGTAGTGGTATCCCACGACCGTCACCTGCTCAAGAGCACCACCGACGACTTCCTGCTGGTCGCTGACGGCAAGGTCGACACCTTCGACGGTGACCTGGACGACTACAGCCGTTGGCTGGTCGAGTATCGCCAGCGCAGCGCGCCGGCCAGTACTGCACCGGTCAACCCGGACAAGACCGACAAGAAAGCCCAGCGCCAGGCCGCCGCGGCCTTGCGCCAGCAATTGGCCCCGCACAAGAAGGCCGCTGACAAGTTGGAAGCCGAGCTCAATCAGGTGCACGCGCAGTTGGCCGAAATCGAGACGGCGCTGGGCGACGCTGGGCTTTACGACGCGGCGCGCAAGGACCAATTGCGTGACCTGCTGGCGCGCCAGACCAAGCTCAAGCAACGTGAAGGGGAGCTGGAAGAGGGCTGGATGGAAGCACTGGAAACCCTCGAAAGCATGCAAGCCGAGCTTGAGGCGCTGTCCTGATGGAGGAGCTGCGTGGGTTGCTGCCTGGGCAGTGGATGGACACCTTATGGCTGGGCTTGCAGATCCTCCTTATCCTGGCGGTGGCTTTTGTCCTGCAGCGCATCGTGGCCCGTGGCCTCAGCCGCCTGGGCCAGCGCTACCCCTTGCCACCGGAGTTGCTGGTGCCCGTGCGCGGTGGCCTGCGCTGGTTGATCATGGGCAGCGCGCTGCTGTTCGTGCTGGAGCGCCTGGGGGTTTCGGCAACGGTGCTGTGGACGGCCCTGTCCGGTTTCGTGGCGGTGGCGGCGGTGGCGTTCTTCGCCATGTGGAGCGTACTGTCCAACCTGCTGTGCGCGGTGCTGATCTTCACGGTCGGGCCGTTTCGTATTGGTGATGTGGTCGAGCTGGTCGACACCCTCGACAAGCCGGGCGTAAAGGGCCGGGTAATCGCCATCAACCTGCTGTTCACTACCCTCCTGGAAGTGCCCGAGGCGGGCGGGGCATTGGTGCAGGTGCCGAACAGCCAGTTCTTCCAGAAGTCGGTGCGGCGCTGGCGCGGGGCCGAAGTGCAGGCCATGCACAAGGACGTGTTGCTCGAGGCGGACTGACATGGCCCGCATAAGCACGCTGAATTCTGCAAAATTTGCTGGTCATATTTTCACCAACACCTTAGCTTAATCTTTTGCAACATTAGTGCGAGCGAGGTGTGTGATGTCGATGGAAGTATGGTTGGGCTTTTTTGCCGCCTGCTGGGTGATCAGCCTTTCCCCTGGCGCCGGGGCGATTGCCTCGATGTCCAGTGGCCTGCAATACGGCTTCTGGCGCGGTTACTGGAATGCCCTGGGCCTGCAACTGGGCCTGATTTTGCAAATCGCCATCATCGCCGCCGGCGTGGGCGCCGTGTTGGCCGCCTCGGCCACGGCGTTCCAGTTCATCAAGTGGTTTGGCGTCGCTTACCTCGTTTACCTGGCGTACAAGCAATGGCGTGCGCTGCCAATGGACATGACCGATGAGTCGGGCGTGCGCCCCATCGGCAGGCCGTTGAGCCTGATCTTCCGCGGTTTCCTGGTCAATGTCAGCAACCCCAAGGCGCTGGTGTTCATGCTTGCGGTGCTGCCGCAGTTCATCAACCCGCATGCACCGCTGCTGCCGCAGTATGTAGCAATCACCCTGACGATGGTCAGTGTCGACCTGCTGGTAATGGCGGGCTACACCGGTTTGGCCGCGCGGGTATTGCGCCTGCTGCGTACTCCCAGGCAGCAGAAGCGCTTGAACCGCACGTTTGCCGGGTTGTTCATTGGTGCAGCGGCGTTCCTGGCGACCTTGCGCCGCGCACCCGTCTGACAGGCGCGCTGCGATAAATGCAGGTTCGATCGAGTCTTGTCTGTCGGGGTGCTGTCTATCAGGGGGCGGATGATCACGATCATCCGTTTCACATGAGCATGGAGCCGAACCTGCAACTGGTGCTCTCAACCCATGCCGGGCCGGCAGCTTCGATGCACGCCCCGGCACCGAGGAGGAAACATGGACAAGCCGATTCATCCTTTGTCGGAAATCTTCAAACAGTTGGGGCTGTCTGATGACCCGGTCGAAATCGACCGCTTTATCACGACACACTCACCGCTCGAGGACGATGTCAAACTGGTCGATGCGCCTTTCTGGAGCGATTCGCAGCGCGCGTTCCTGAAAGAAAAATACATCGCCGATGACGACTGGATCCCGATGATCGACCAACTCAACAAGGCGCTTCACCCCCAGAAAAAATAAAGCGCCGAGCGGCACCTGACGTGTGAATGGCCGTTGCTATGCTCAGGAAAACAATCGGGGGATAGCGCGATGAAAGATCCCTACGTATCAGGTTTCTGGTGCTCCGTTTCCATCCTGGGCATTCTGACGGCCAGCTACTTCTACGGCATCAGGCAGGCGCATCAACTGAACCAGGCGGTGCAGTTCCTCTACGCCGCCGCCGCCGTCACCGTGGCTGTCGCCGTGGTGGCGCTGGCTTGGGTCGCCTGGCAGCAGTTGCACCTGAACAAGCGCGAAGTGATCCAGGGGCGCACGTTGCTGACCATCTGGAACACCAAAGTTGCGCTACGCCGCGTGGAAACGGTCTTCGATCGTTATTTCTGGGGCAGCTACTGGCATTCGGGGCGCACTTTCGAAGAGGTCATGGGCGAACTCAAGGGCACCCCGCTGGAGCAAAGCCTTGATGCGCTGAAGCGCCAGTGCCGGGTGCTCGACCGCGAGATCCACGACCACCATCATCATTGGCTGGCCAACGCCCGCGACCTGTCCAGCGTGGCCCAGGCCATGGCCCGCGAGCGCTACCAGCTGGACCTGGGCGAACCCACGAAAAGCGGGCATGGCAATACCGCTGTGCTCAATCGCGACCTCGAAGTGCTGGTCTACACCTGGTCGGCGCGCCTGCGCAGTTTTGACCACCAACTGGACGAACTGGAGCGCGGCTATCACTGAAAGCGCTTATTCGCCGCGTATGTATTGCTCCAGCTGCTTGATCAGGCTGGCTTGCTCGGCAATGGTTTCCTTCACCAGGTCGCCGATCGACAACAGCCCTAGCAGCTCGCCATTGCTCACGACCGGCAAGTGGCGCAGGTGACGGTCGGTCATCAGGTTCATGCAGTACTCGAGGTTCTGCCTGGGCTCGACCGTGACCACTGGTGCACTCATGATTTCCCGTACCGGGGTGGCGGCAGAAGAGCGGCCCTTGAGCACCAGCTTGCGTGCATAGTCGCGCTCACTGACGATACCCACCACCTGCTTGCCCTCGACTACCGGCAGTGCGCCGATGTTTTTCTCCGCCAGCATTTTCAGGGCGTCGAGCACCGAGTCATCCGGGCCGATGGTGTACACGGTCTGGTGCTGGGACTTGGTCTTGAGGATTTGTTCGACGGTCTTCATACGGGCCTCTGCGGGTGGAAAAGCGCTGTCTCGGTGTAACTAAAGCATCCGGTACGGCGCTCTGCACGGCAATGCAGGAAACGGCATGGAGTCGATTGAAAAACGTCATCGGTGTTCGCCTATGCGGGCCTCTTCGCGGCTAAAGCCGCTCCCACAGGTGTGTCATTGGCCTCAGAGCCTGTGATGCACCCTATGGGAGCGGCTTTACCGGTGCAGCCGATCAGAGCTTCGGCATTTGCCCGATCCGCGCGACCATTTCGCTGACGACCTGCAGGTCCAGCATGAACTGCTCTACCGTCTTGAACTCGTTGTCGTTGTGCCCGGTGTACTTCACGTCTGGCATGGCCAGGCCGAACTGCACGCCGTTAGGCAGGTCGTGGACCGACGTGGCACCCGCCGAGGTGCCGAACTCATGCTTCATGCCCAGGTTCTCGCTGGCCACCGCCAGCAGAGCCTTCACCCACTCGCCCTCGGGGTTGCGATACATCGGTTCGTCCAGGCTGTAGTCGAAGGCTACCGAGGTGCGGCTCTGCCGGGTCCATTTGTCCAGTCTGGTGGCCAGTTCGTCCTTGATCGTGGCAAGCGGCTTGCCCTTGGGAATGCGCAGGTTCACCGCCAGTTTCAAGCCTTTTTCGTCCACCCCTACATAGGTCAACGACGCGGTCAGCGGGCCCATGAACGGGTCTTTGAAGGCCACGCCCAGCTTGTTGCCCAAGTAGTCCAGGCCCCAGTTGTCGGCAGCGTAGCGGGCGGCGTCGGTGAATTGGTTGTGCTTGAGCGGTACCTGCTGGCCCAGGCCAGCAAGGAAGTCGAGCATGCGTGCAACCGGGTTTACCCCGGACTCCGGCTCCGAGGAATGCGCGGAAACCCCGGTTACTGTCAGCACCACCTGCTTGCCGTCGGCCTTGGCGTCGATGCTGAAGTCACCACCGTGCTGCTTTACATACCCGGCGCCGGCTCGCTGCAGTTGGTTGGCGAGTGCTGCCGGGTTGTCGGTGGCCAGGGTTGCGACCGAGGTGGTGGGGATCTGGTTGGTGGCCAGCCCGCCTGTCAGGTTGATGATTTCAGCACCTTCACCCGTGGCCGGGCGTTTGCTGAAGCTGGCCATGATCGTACCGTAGCCCTTTTCGGCAATGACCACCGGGTAGCCGCCATCCAGCGCCAGGTTGTAATCAGGCGTAGGGTTGCGCTCGAAGTAATAGGGGATCGCATCCCCACTGGTTTCTTCCGTCGTGTCGATCAGCAGCTTGAATTGCCGGGCCAGTGGCAGGTTCTCGTCCTTGGCCACTTTCAACGCATACATCGCGACAACGATGCCGTTCTTGTCGTCTTCGGTGCCGCGGCCATACATGCGGTCGCCAACCAGGGTGACCTTGAACGGGTCCAGGCGGGTGCCGTCGGCCAGCTTCCAGTTGTCCGGATTGACCGGCACCACATCGGCGTGGGCATGGATGCCGATCACTTCCTTGCCGCTGCCGAGCGAAATTTCGTAAACCCGGTTATCGATGTTGCGGAACGCCAGGCCGAAACTGTCGGCCAGTGCTTTGATCTTGTCGGCGATTTTCAGGAACGCCGGGTTTTCGTACTGCGGCGTACCCTCGACGTTGTAGGTTGGAATAGCCACCAGTTCGCGCAGGGTTTCAGTGGCAGCCTTGCCGTACTTGATGCGGGTATACAGACCAAGCAGGCGGTTGATCTCGTCCTGTTGCCCGGCGGCCAGCGGTTTGCCGTTCAGGTAGGCCTGCAGTGTCGCCTCAAGGTTATCGGCCTTGGCCAGGTCACTGCCTTTGAGCTTGCCGAGGAACTGCTTGAAGTCACGCGGGTCGCTGCCGTCGAAGGTTTTGACGATTGCCGCGGCCTGTTGCTGAGTGAGGTTGGCCTGGGCCGGTTGGGTGAACAGGCCGATGCTGGCCAGCAACAGGGTGGTGGCGGTGAGTTTTTTCAGGTGCATGGTTGCGCGCATTCCTTCGCCATGGATTGTTATGGGGTACCCGTTGGAGCAACGGGAGGACGCCCACGCTAACATCAATGGCCAGTGGCACGGGAGTGCCAGAAACGCGACATGTCGCACAAATGAAAAAGCCCCGGGCACAGGCCCAGGGCTTTTTGATATGGCGCACTCGGCGGGATTCGAACCCACGACCCCTGCCTTCGGAGGGCAGTACTCTATCCAGCTGAGCTACGAGTGCAACGCGCACGCATGATACCCATCTGCGCCGGTCGCGTCCATCGCCTTGATCTGTAGCCTTTTTTCCCGGTTGCCTGTGCCGGCCGGTTCGCGGCTGAAGCCGCTTCCGCCCAGTGGGAGCGGGCGTGCCCGCGAAAGGGCCGGTTGCCAGTACGCAGATGATGACTTTTCCGCCAGGCTGTTCAACCATTCGTTCTTTTTTTCGAACAGCCTATTGTCCAACACCCCAGCAGCCGCTTAGCATTCGTTTGAGATTTCAAACGCTCGATGCCCTGCCTTGGGCGCTTTTCAACAATCAACAATTCGGGAAGCCGACATGCAGCTCAAAGACGCTCAGTTGTTCCGCCAGCAAGCCTACATCAACGGTGAGTGGCTGGATGCGGACAATGGCCAGACCATCAAGGTGACCAACCCGGCCACCGGTGAAGTCATCGGTACCGTGCCTAAGATGGGCACCGCGGAAACCCGCCGCGCCATCGAAGCTGCCGACAAGGCCCTGCCGGCCTGGCGTGCCCTGACCGCCAAAGAGCGCTCGACCAAGCTGCGTCGCTGGTTCGAACTGATGATCGAGAACCAGGACGACCTGGCTCGCCTGATGACCACCGAACAAGGCAAGCCACTGGCCGAAGCCAAGGGCGAAATCGCCTACGCCGCCTCGTTCATCGAGTGGTTCGCCGAAGAAGCCAAGCGTGTCTATGGCGACACCATTCCGGGCCACCAGCCAGACAAGCGCCTGATCGTCATCAAGCAGCCAATCGGCGTAACCGCGGCCATCACCCCGTGGAACTTCCCGGCTGCCATGATCACCCGTAAAGCCGGCCCGGCCCTGGCCGCTGGCTGCACCATGGTGCTCAAGCCTGCTTCGCAAACCCCGTACTCCGCCCTGGCCCTGGTCGAACTGGCCCACCGTGCCGGTATCCCGGCTGGCGTGCTGAGCGTGGTTACCGGCAGCGCTGGTGAAGTGGGCGGTGAACTGACCGGCAACTCCCTGGTACGCAAGCTCTCCTTCACCGGCTCGACCGAAATCGGTCGCCAGCTGATGGAAGAATGCGCCAAGGACATCAAGAAGGTTTCCCTGGAGCTGGGCGGCAACGCCCCGTTCATCGTGTTCGACGACGCCGACCTGGACAAGGCGGTCGAGGGCGCGATCATCTCCAAGTACCGTAACAACGGCCAGACCTGTGTCTGCGCCAACCGTATCTACGTGCAGGACGGCGTCTACGACGCGTTCGCCGAGAAGCTGGCGGCTGCGGTGGCCAAGCTGAAGATCGGTAACGGCCTGGAAGATGGCACCACCACTGGCCCGCTGATCGACGGCAAGGCTGTCGCCAAGGTTCAGGAGCACATCGAAGACGCCGTTTCCAAAGGCGCCAAGGTGCTGTCCGGCGGCAAGCTGATCGAAGGCAACTTCTTCGAGCCGACCATCCTGGTTGATGTACCGAAAACTGCTGCTGTCGCCAAGGAAGAGACCTTCGGCCCACTGGCGCCGCTGTTCCGCTTCCAGGACGAAGCCGAAGTCATCGCCATGTCCAACGACACCGAATTCGGCCTGGCTTCGTACTTCTACGCCCGCGACATGAGCCGTGTGTTCCGTGTTGCCGAAGCCCTGGAGTACGGCATGGTGGGTATCAACACCGGCCTGATTTCCAACGAAGTGGCGCCATTCGGTGGCATCAAGGCTTCTGGCCTGGGCCGCGAAGGTTCCAAGTACGGTATCGAGGACTACCTCGAAATCAAATACCTGTGCATCAGCGTTTGATCGCACGGTAACGGCTTTACCTCTGCCAGCGGGGCGCGAGAGCGACGTCTCGCTGGCCTTTTTTACATTGCAGTACCTGGTGGCCAGGGCGCTTGTGGCAGTCGATCAACGAATACTGTTCGCGAGCACTCCCAGCCACCCCCGAATAAAAGCGCCATTACTGTCGGCGCAATGAGGGCATTATGAGCAAGACCAACGAATCCTTGATGCAACGTCGTGTAGCTGCCGTCCCGCGTGGCGTTGGCCAGATTCACCCGATCTTCGTCGACAGCGCGAAGAACTCGACCGTGATCGACGTTGAAGGCCGCGAACTGATCGACTTCGCCGGCGGCATCGCAGTGCTGAACACCGGCCACCTGCACCCGAAAGTGGTTGCAGCCGTGCAAGAGCAGCTGACCAAGGTCAGCCACACCTGCTTCCAGGTGTTGGCCTACGAGCCTTACGTCGAGCTGTGCGAAAAGATCAACAAGCTGGTTCCAGGCGACTTCGACAAGAAGACCCTGCTGGTCACCACCGGCTCCGAAGCCGTTGAAAACGCCGTGAAAATCGCCCGTGCCGCCACTGGCCGTGCCGGCGTTATCGCCTTCACCGGCGGCTACCACGGCCGCACCATGATGACTCTGGGCCTGACCGGCAAGGTCGTGCCGTACTCCGCAGGCATGGGCCTGATGCCAGGCGGCATCTTCCGCGCCCTGTTCCCGAGCGAGCTGCACGGTGTCAGCGTTGACGACGCCATCGCCTCGGTCGAGCGCATCTTCAAGAACGACGCAGAGCCACGCGACATCGCTGCAATCATCCTGGAGCCTGTACAAGGCGAAGGCGGCTTCCTGCCAGCGCCTAAAGAGCTGATGAAGCGCCTGCGCGCCCTGTGCGACCAGCACGGCATCCTGCTGATCGCCGACGAAGTGCAGACCGGCGCTGGCCGCACCGGCACCTTCTTCGCCATGGAGCAGATGGGCGTTGCGCCTGACCTGACCACCTTTGCCAAGTCCATCGCCGGCGGCTTCCCGCTGGCCGGTGTATGCGGCAAGGCCGAGTACATGGACGCTATCGCTCCGGGCGGCCTGGGCGGCACCTACGCCGGCTCGCCGATCGCTTGCGCCGCAGCCCTGGCCGTGATCGAAGTGTTCGAAGAAGAGAAACTGCTGGACCGCAGCAAGGCAGTAGGTGAGCGCCTGACCACCGGCCTGCGTGAAATCCAGAAGAAGCATCCGATCATCGGCGACGTTCGTGGCCTGGGTTCGATGATTGCCGTCGAGGTCTTCCAGAAAGGCACCCACACCCCTGACGCTGCTGCTGTTGGCCAGGTTGTGGCCAAAGCCCGCGAAAAAGGCCTGATCCTGCTGTCTTGCGGCACCTACGGCAACGTTCTGCGGATTCTGGTTCCGCTGACCGCCGAAGACGCGCTGCTGGACAAAGGCCTGGCCATCATCGAAGAGTGCTTCGCTGAACTTGCCTGATGTGATGCGCTTCAGAAAAAACCCGCCTCGGCGGGTTTTTTTATGCCCGGTGATGCGTCGGAGGCTATGGTTGTTGGATGATGCGCCCAGCACGTTGTAAAAGGCTGAGGCAAGGATTTACAGGAGTAGTTGGCGATGAACGCTGCAGAGCCCACCCCACCGAGCGTACTGATCGTCGAAGGCGACCCGTGGGTACGCGACATGCTCAGCGAGATGCTGCTGAGCGTTCGCTGCGATGCCCGCCTTCAGGTCTGCGCCGACGGCTCGCAGGCGCTCAGCGCCCTGGCCGCCAAGCCGGACCTGATCATTGCTGCACGTGAGCTGGCTGGCATCGACGGCCTCGACCTGCTGCGCAAAGTCCGCGCCAAAGGGTCGGGGTTGCCGTTCATCCTCATGAGCAACCGCAGCGACAGTGCAAGTGTGCGCGAAGCCCTGCCGCTGCACCCCACGGCGTACCTGAGCAAGCCCCTGAACCTGGGTAACCTGCGCAAGCGCCTGGAACAGTTGCTGCTGGGCGTGGGCGAAGAAATCGCCTGCCCGGTGCCGCCCTTGCAGCCCGGTGCCAGCCTGCGCGCTTACCTCGAACAGCGCCGGGCTACTGCCGATGGCGGGCCGCTGCTGGCCGACTTGCAGGTGGCGATCAAGCGAGCCCTGAACCCTGAAGGCCTGAACCTGAAGGTGCTGGAAGAAGAAGTCTGCCGTGACCCGCAAGTGACCGCGGTGCTGATAGCGGCTGCCAACAGCGCAGCCCTGCACCGTGAAGCACCGGTGCAAACCCTGCTGCAAGCCCTGAACAAGCTGGGCAGCACACAAAGCATGAACCTGATTCTGGGCATGACCCTCAAGCGCAGCGCCCGCCTCAGCGACCCCTTGCTGGCGCAGCATGCGGCGCAGTACTGGGACTTGTCCCTGCACACCGCCGAATATGGCCGTACGCTGGCGCGCCTGCTGGCGCTGGACGAAGGGCTTTGCTATTGCGCGGGGTTGCTGCATTGCCTGGGTGACCTGGCGGTGCTGCGCTGCCTGCAGGAATGGCGCCTGGCGGGTGGCGAGCTGGACGAAGACAAGGTCCAGTTGTCGCTCAACGAGTTCGGTGCCGCTTTCGGCTCGGCGCTGCGCACCCGCTGGCGCTTGCCGTTGGCTTTACGCGAGCTGATCGCGGCGATCTATCAACTCGGTGGCGGGGTGTACTCGCGCGATATTCTGGCCATGAACCTGGCCGGGCAGTTGGCGCGGCTACCGGCTGAGCAGGGGCTGGCGAAGATTGCCAGTGGCAAGACAGCGCGTTTGCTGAAGATGGGCTTGCCGGAGCTGACCCGGTTGCGCAAGGTGGAGAACCCCGAAACCAGTTCGCAGCCCGCGGCTGAAGGCCCGATACAAGCCGACGATGTTCCTTGAGCCGGGCAGGCGTAAGGGGGTTCAACCGCGCACGATCTGGTTCTTGCCCTGCCGCTTGGCCTGGTACATCGCCGCATCGGCGCGGGCATACAGGCTGTCCAGCGCCACATCTTCACCGGTCAACCCGGTAAGCCCCTGGCTCACTGTTACCCCGTAGGTGTGCGCCCCATGGCTGAAGCTCAAACGCTGAATCTGCCGCTGTAGCCGCTCGGCTATCTGCCCGGCCAGCTCGGCACTGCACCCTGGGAAGACTGCCGCGAACTCTTCGCCGCCAATACGCCCGAACAGGTCGCCACGGCGCAACACGGCCTTGCCGCTGTCGGCGATGTGCTGCAGCACCTGGTCGCCTTCCTGGTGGCCATAGCTGTCGTTTATCTGTTTGAAGTCGTCGATGTCCAGTAACAGGAAGGCCAACGGCGTGCCGTTTTCCCGGGCGCTGTCAAACGCCGCTTGGGCGCATTCGAAGAAGTGCCGGCGGTTGCTGCTTTGGGTCAGCACGTCAATGGTGGCCAGGCGCTGCAACTCGCCTTCCAGCTGCTTTTTCTCGGTGATGTCTTCGGCAATGCCGACGATGATCACGCGGTCGCCGTCATGCTGCTGGTTGATGTAGCACTTGTCGCTCAACCAGCGCACTTGCCCGTCAGCATTGATGATACGGTACTCGCGGTCCTCGACCGCGCTTTTGAGCAGCACCTGGGCCAGGCTGCGCTCGGCGTATTCCAGGTCGTCGGGGTAGATGCTGTCGCGCCACTCGTTGAAGTCGGCCAGTACCAGGCTGGCCGGGCGGCCGAAGATGCGCTCGTAGGCGGGGCTTACGTACAGCACTTCGCGTGTTTCCCAATCGAAAGCCCAGAGCACCGCGTTGACACTCTCGAGCAACGAGCTGAACAGCTGTTCGCGTTCGCTCAGGCGGGCGACTTCACCTTGCGCATGAAGGAGCGCCAGTAAAGTGCGGGCGGCTCCCGGTGGTACCGGGCCCGGCGATGTGATTGGAATATTCTTGGCCATGTGCACGTAGCGAGTCTCGACGTGAAAGCGTGCGGCCAGCATCCTGCCCGCCACGCGGGCGATGTGCGGGGTTTGAGTGGGGGCGAGGTGGTTAAGTTCCAGCTGGCACGCCCCATGCTGGGGCGTGCCGATCAACGGCGATCAGGCGCCGACCGGGCGCAGGGAATAGGTTTTCAGCTGTGCCGCGAAGTCGCGCAGGGCTTGAATGCCACTGGTTTCGGCTTCGTGTACCCAGTCCTTGATGGCGGCCAGCATGTCATGGCCGTTGGCGCTGGTGCGGGCCCAGATCTGCTGCAAGGCCAGGCGCTTTTCGTAGATGGTTTTCAAGGCCTGGCTGTGCGCAAGCATCGATTCGATGCGCACATGGTGGCGGTCTTCGAGCAGGCTGGTTTCACGGGATAGCAGGCGCTTGGCACGGCGGAAGTGGTGGCGCACCGAGGCGTCGACACGCGCCAGTTCCAGCTTGACCAGTGGGGCGATCACCAATTTGCGGTACTGGGCCATGATCTGGAAGCGGTTGTTGAGGATCGCCATGGCGGTGTCCATGTCCAGGCTACCTTTGCCTTCCACCCGATGGGCAATCGGCGCCACACGCTGCACCTTGGCCAGGCGCAGCAGGCAGAACAGGCGGATCCACGCCCAGCCCATGTCGAACTCCCAGCGCTTGACCGACAGCTTGGCCGAATTGGGGTAGGTGTGGTGATTGTTGTGCAGCTCTTCACCGCCGATCACGATGCCCCACGGCACCAGGTTGGTGGCCGCGTCACGGCATTCGAAGTTGCGGTAGCCGAACGCGTGGCCCAGGCCGTTGACGACACCGGCAGCCCAGAACGGGATCCACATCATCTGGACCGCCCAGATGGTGATACCGAGGGTGCCGAACAGCAGCAGGTCGATCACGGCCATCAACGCGATGCCGCCCAGTTTGTAGCGCGAGTAAAGGTTGCGCTCGATCCAGTCATCAGGGCAGTTCTTGCCGTAGATGCGCAGGGTGTCTGGGTTGCGGGCCTCTTCGCGATACAGCTCGGCGCCTTTGCGCAACACCGTGCTCAGGCCTTTGTGCACGGGGCTGTGCGGGTCGTCGGGTGTTTCGCACTTGGCGTGGTGCTTACGGTGGACCGCCGTCCACTCGCGGGTGTTCTGCGCCGTGGTCAGCCACAGCCAGAAGCGGAAGAAATGCTTGAGCGCGCCGTTGAGCTCAAGGGCTCGGTGCGCAGAGTAGCGATGCAGGTAGACCGTGACGCTGACAATGGTCACGTGGGTCATCAACAGGGTGATGCCGACCAGTTGCCAGGCCGACAAGTCGAGCAGGCCGTTGTACCACATAGATGTAAATGCCCTCGAAATGCGGGGGGAAGGGTCGATTATCCCTTGGTGGGGAAATAAAACCAGTCAACTGTTCAGACAGGAGGTCACGACATGTTTCAGCCTTTATAATGCCCCTTTCTTTTCAATGGGCTATCCCACCCGACATGTCTGTTTCCGTTCGCGACGCCTTGCGCATGGCCGCGCTCTATGTGGTGCTCTCGATCCTCTGGCTGGTGCTGGCCGAGGTGATGCTGCAGAGCATGACCGACGACCCCCTGGCATTGACCGTGGGGCGGCAGATCAACGTGGTGGTGTGGGTGCTGTGCAGTGCCTTGCTGATTTATCTGTCCTGGGTGCGGCTGCTGCATTTCATCGGCCATGGCGCGCGGTTGCGCTGCGAAGACCGGGAACGCCTGCGCATGGCCGCCGCGGTGTTCGACAGTACCCTGGAAGGGGTGCTGGTAACCGACCGCCAGGGCCTGATCGTGCACGTCAACCGTGCCTTCATGCGCATTACCGGTTACCAGCAGCACGAGGTGATCGGCCAGCGCCCGAGCAAGTTCAAGTCGGGCCGCCATGGCCAGGCCTTCTACCAGCAGGTCTACGCCACCCTGGCTGAAAAGGGCGAGTGGAGCGGCGAAATCTGGAACCGGCGCAAAAGCGGCGAAATCTACCCGCAGTGGCAGACTATCTGCGCTATTCACGATGACGAGGGTGAGCTGAGCCATTACGTGGCCGTGTTCAGTGACATCAGCGCGATCAAGCATTCGGAGCAGGAACTGGCCTACCTGGCCCACCACGACCCGCTGACCGGCCTGCCCAACCGCTTGCTGTTCAACGACCGCGTCGAGCAGGCCCTGGCCGCGGCGCAGGCCAACAAGCGTGGGTGCGCCCTGCTGCTGCTGGACCTGGACCACTTCCAGAGCATCAACGATGGCCTTGGCCACACCATCGGTGACCAGTTGCTGAGGCTGGTGGGGGAGCGCCTGGGCAAGATATTGGGCAATGGTGTGACCTTGGCCCGGCTGGGCGGTGACGAGTTCGGCGTGCTGGCCGAAGGCTGCCAGCAAGTCGGCCAGGCAGGCAAACTGGCGCAGGGCATCATCGAGCGCATGCGCGAGCCGTTCCTGTTCGATGGCCATCGGTTGTTCATCAGTGTCAGTGCCGGTATCAGCCTGTTCCCCAGCGATGCCTTGTGTGCCGAACAGTTGCTGCGCAACGCCGATTCGGCGTTGTACAAGGCCAAGGGCAATGGGCGAGCCTGCTATGCGCTGTACACCGAAGAACTGACGGCCCACGCCCAGCACCGGGTTGAAACAGCGGGCGAGTTGCGCCGCGCACTGGAGCATGACGAACTGCGGGTGTTTTTCCAGCCGGTACACGACCTGGCGACCGGCAGCCTGGTCGGGGTCGAAGCGTTGGTGCGCTGGCAGCATCCGCAGCGCGGCCTGGTGCCGCCGGGCGAGTTCATCCCGATCGCCGAGCGTACCGGCCTGATTGCCGAGATCGATGCCTGGGTGCTGCGCCAGGCCTGCCGGCAAATGGTGCAGTGGCAGGCGCAAGGCCGGCAATTGGCGTTCGTGGCGGTGAACATCTCCAGCCGGCTGTTTGGCCAACATGAGTTGTACCGGCAAGCGGCCGACGTCCTGCACGACACCGGCCTGGCCCCCGCCTTGCTGGAGCTGGAAGTGACCGAAAGCGCTGTGATGGAAGACCCGGAGGTGGCGCTGGAGCAACTTCACCGCTTACGTGAGCTTGGCGTGACCCTGGCCATTGATGACTTCGGCACCGGCTACTCTTCGCTGCTGCGGCTCAAGCGTTTGCCCGTTCAGAAGCTGAAAATCGACCAGGGCTTCGTTGCCGGGTTGCCGCTGGATGAGGATGACATCGCGATCGTGCGGGTGATCATCGCCCTGGCCCGCAGCATGGGCATGCAGGTGCATGCCGAGGGTATCGAGCAGGCAGAGCAGGCCGCCTTCCTGCTGCAGCAGCAGTGCCAGCTGGGGCAGGGGTACTGGTTCGGGCGGCCGGTGCCGGCTGCGGATTTGCACTGGGATTGAGGGCCTCTTCGCGGGTTTGCCCGCGAAGAACTCAACGCTTGTTCAAGCCTTTTGCCAATCGGTCGCCACCCAGCTGGATCAACGCCACCAGCGCCACCAGCATGGCGATCACGGTCAGCATGATCTGGCTGTCGAAGCGCTGGTAGCCATACCGGTAGGCGATGTCGCCCAGCCCGCCGGCACCGATCGCCCCGGCCATGGCCGAGGAGTTGATCAGGGTCACCAAGGTGATGGTGAAACCGCCGACAATGCCCGGCAACGCTTCGGGCAACAACACATGCCAGACAATGTGCCAGCGCCGGCAACCCATGGCCTGCGCGGCTTCCACCAAGCCATGGTCGACTTCGCGCAGGCTGACCTCGGCGATCCGGGCAAAGAACGGCGTGGCGGCGATGGTCAGCGGGACAACCGCCGCCCACACACCATAGGTCGTACCCACCACCAGCCGGGTGAACGGGATCAGCGCGACCATCAGGATCAGGAACGGGATCGAGCGGAACAGGTTGACGAAGGCGCCCAGTACCCGGTTCAGCAAGGCTGCCTCGAATATGCCACCCCTGCCGCTGGTGACCAGCAGCAGTGCCAGGGGTACCCCCAGCAGCAAGGCGATAAGCGACGACACGCCAACCATCAGCAGGGTATCGAGCAAGCCTTCCAGCAGACGATCAAACCACATGGCCCAGCACCTCCACGTTGTCCGCCCAACGGCGGGCGCGTTGCAGCAATTGTTGGGTATCGTGCGGTGCGTGCTGCACCGACAGGATCAACTGGCCCAGGGCGTGCTCGCCAATGGTCGCCACGCCGCCCTGCAGCAAGCGCACGCGACCGCCCAGGTCGTGGAGCAGGGCAGACAGTTCAGGCTCGCCAAGTACACTCAGTTGCAATACCACGGCGCAGTCACGGCTTGTGGGGTGGGCCTGCAGGCTGGCTTGCAGCGCCGCAGGCAGCCGCGCTTGCAGCGGCGCAAGCAGGGTTCGGGTGACCTCGTGGTGAGGGGCGCCGAAGACACGCCAGACTTCGCCCTGCTCGACCACCTCGCCGCGGTCCAGCACCACCACCCGGTGGCAGATATCACGGATGACCGCCATCTCGTGGGTAATCAGCACGATGGTCAGGCCCAGGCGCCGGTTGATATCGCGCAGCAGTTCCAGGATCGAGGCCGTGGTCTCCGGGTCCAGCGCGGAGGTGGCTTCGTCGCACAGCAGGATCTCGGGGTCATGCACCAGTGCCCGGGCAATGCCCACGCGCTGTTTCTGCCCGCCTGACAATTGCGCGGGGTACACGTGGTGTTTCTCCTGCAGGCCGACCAGTGCCAGCAGCTCCCGGACCTTGCGTTGTCGCTCGCCCTTGGCCACGCCCGCCACCTTCAAGGGCAGCTCGACGTTCTGCCACACCGTCTTCGCCGACAGCAGGTTGAAATGCTGGAAGATCATGCCGATACGCCGGCGCAGCGCCACCAGCTGGTCGTCATCGAACGCCGCGATGTCCACCTGGTCGATCAGTACCCGGCCGTGGCTGGGGCGTTCCAGGCGGTTGATGGTGCGTAGCAACGAAGATTTGCCGGCGCCGCTGCGGCCGATGATGCCGAACACTTCGCCCTGGCGAATGTTCAGGTCAATGCCGTGCAAAGCGGGTTGCGCCTGCCCAGGGTAGGTCTTGCCCAGGCCGATGAAGCGTACATGGGCTTGATTGATTTCCGGGTGCAGGGCGTGCTCCCTGGCCGTTGACGCTCGCGGTTGGGGGGTGGGCGCCTTAAATGCGCTGGCCTGGCTCATGTCAGCCTTCCCAACCGGCCTGGTACAGCTTGCCGTGAGCCTTGTCCAACGCTGCGCGTACGGCAGGCGAATGTTGGTAGATGTCGACGAACTGTGCCAGGCGTGGGTCGTTTTTGCTCTGCGGGCGAATCACGAATTGAATCACGTACTCCTTGTTTTCCAGACCGTCGAACAGCAGCGCTGAACTGGCATCGAAGCTGTTGGCCAGGCGAATGTATGCCGGGTACCCCTGCACCAGGTCGGCGTCGTCATAGGCACGCACCAGCTGCACGGCTTCGACTTGCAGGATCTTCAGCTTTTTCGGGTTGGCGACAATGTCGTCCTCGGTGGCTTTGTAGCCAACCCCTGGCTTGAGCGTGATCAACCCGGCCTTGGCCAGCAGTTGCAGGCCGCGGCCGCTGTTGATCGGGTCGTTGGCGATGGCCACGCTCGCCCCTTCAGGCAGGTCGGCGAAGCTTTTGTACTTTTTCGCGTACAGGCCCACGTTGTTGATAATGCCCGGTGCATAGGGCACCAGGTCGAAGCCCGCAGCCGCCTTGGCATTCTCCAGGAACGGGATGTGCTGGAAGTAGTTCACGTCGATGTCGCCGCTGTTGAGGCTGACATTGGGCGCGATCCAGTCGCTGAACTCGATCAGCTTCACCTCCAGGCCTTGCTTGTGGGCTTCTTCCACGGCGGCTTCCAGCGGGATCGCAAAGGCCGAGGTAGTGCCGATCTTCAGGGGTTCGGCGGCCTGGGCAGTGGCGCACAGGCCGAGGGACAGGGCGATGGCCACGACGGGCCGGAACAGTTTTTCAAGCATGGTGCAGGGCTCCAGTCGGTGCAGGGGTAGGGGTGCGGTTAAAGCGGTAAGCCGAACCAGGGTGGTCGGCGGGCAAGTGCGGGTGGTCGGCCTGGAACAGTTTCTGGCGCAGGGTGCCCTCGGCGTACGCGGTCTTGTAGCGGCCGCGTTGTTGCAGTTGAGGAACGACCAGGTCGATGAAGTCCTCAAAGCTCTCCGGGGTGACGGTGCGGGTCAGGTTGAAGCCGTCCAGGCCGGTCTCGTCGAGCCAGGCGATCAACTGTTCGGCGACCTGCTCGGGGTCGCCGACGACCTTCACGTAGCGCCCGCCCAGCGCGTGCTGTTGCAACAGGCGCCGGCGGGTCCAGGCGTTGCCCTGCAACTGGCGGGTGGCTGACTGAATGGCGTTGCCCTGGCTGAAGGGGATCGGCTCGTCCAGTGCATAGGCCGCGAAGTCAATGCCGGTCGAGGCCGCAAAATGTGCGACGCCGGCCTCGGCGCTGGCATGCTGCAGATACTCGGCATGCTTGGCCTGGGCCTGTTGCTCGGTCGCCGCGACGATCACCGTGATGCCCATGAAGACCTTGACCGCCTGCGGGTCGCGCCCGGCAGCCGAGGCAGCCGCGCGTACCTGCTCGACCTGGGCGCGGGCCGCGGTCTTGTCCTGAGCGCTGATGAACACACATTCGGCATGTTGCCCGGCGAAGCCCAGGCCGCGTTGCGAACTGCCTGCCTGGAACAGTACCGGGGTGCGCTGCGGCGAGGGCTCGCACAGGTGGTAGCCCTCGACCTTGTAGAACTCGCCATGGTGCTGCACCTTGCGCACCTTGTCGGGGCGGGCATAGATGCGCTGCTCGCGATCAGCGACCACCGCGTCGTCGGCCCAGCTGCCCTCCAGCAGCTTGTACAGCACCTGCAGGTATTCGTCGGCCTGGTCGTAGCGGCGGTCATGTTCGGGTTGCTGTGCCAGGCCCATGGCGCGGGCGGCACTGTCGAGGTAACCGGTTACGATGTTCCAGCCAACCCGGCCCTGGCTCAGGTGGTCCAGGGTGGATAGGCGTCGGGCGAACAGGTACGGCGCCTCGTAGGTCAGGTTGGCGGTAAGGCCAAAACCCAGGTGGCGAGTGACGGCGGCCATGGCCGAAACCAGCAGCAAGGGGTCATTGACCGGCAACTGGATGGCCTCTTTGAGGGTGACGTCCAGCGATTGCCCGTAGATATCGTAGGTACCGACGATATCGGCGATGAACAGCCCATCGAACAGGCCCCGCTCCAGCAGGCGTGCGAGCTGGGTCCAGTACTCCAGGCTGGTGTACTGGGTCGAAGTGTCCCGTGGGTGGGTCCACAGGCCGTGGTTGATGTGCCCGACACAGTTCATGTTGAAGGCATTGAGCAGGATTTGCTTGGCCATCAGAGCGTCCCCCGGCGTGGCGGGTTGACGTCGTTGAGGTAGTAATTGCCGATGGCGTGGTATTTCCAGCGGACCGGGTCGTGCAAGGTGTGCACGCGGGCGTTGCGCCAATGGCGGTCGAGGTTGTGCTCGGCCAGCGTCGCTTGGCTCCCACTCAGTTCGAACAGGGCAGTGCCGGCGGCAAGCGCGATTTCCGTGCTGCTGGCACGCGCTTCGGCCACGGCGATGGACGCCGCGGCGACGGTGTCGGCGGTGCTGTCGTTGCGGGCGCGGTCGAGGTATTCGCCAGCGCGTTCCAGCAGGGCTTCGGCCGCGTGCAGGCGGATCGCCAGGTGGCCGAAGCTTTTCAGCGTCAGTGGGTCATCGCTTGCCTTGTCCAGGCCTGCGTCGACCCATGGTCGGCTGCGGGTGCGCACGAAGTGCAGGGCATCCTCGTAGGCGGCGCGGGCGATGCCGGTGTCGATGGCGGCGTGAAGAAGCTGCGCCAGCGGGCCGACCGGGGTGGGGCGCTCGAAGGCGCTCTGGAAAGGCACCACGTCCGCTGCGCTGACGTAAACGTTGTCCAGCAGAACCGAGCCACTGCCGGTGGTGCGCTGACCAAAGCCGCTCCAGTCGTCGATCACCTGCACGCCCTGGCTATCGGCCGGCACGAACACCAGGTGCTGCACGCCCTGTTCATCGACCACCGACGTGGGAATACGCTGGGCGTAGATGGCGCCAGTCGCGTAGAACTTGCGGCCATTGATGCGAAAGCCGTCACCGTCACGGCTCAGGCGGGTGGTGCGTTCGTTGGCGGTCTTGGTACCCAGCTCGGCCAGGGCATTGCCGAAACGGCGGCCGGCCAGTACTTCGCCATACAGCCGCTTCTGTTGTTCGGGGCTGCCGTTTACCCGCAGTACTTCCAGGCTGTAGAAATGATTCTGTGGGATCTGCCCCAGCGAGCCGTCGGCCTGGGCGATGCGGGCGATGACCTTGGCCAGGGTGACGTTGGACACGCCGGCGCCGCCGAAGGCCTTGGGCACACTGATGGCCCACAGGCCGGAGCGGGTGAACAGGTCCAGTTCGCTGTGCGGCAGCCGGCGTTCGCGGTCGCGCAGGGCGCTGTCGCGGCGCAGTTGTTGGGCGATTTCGTCGGCGACATGCAGGGCTTGGGTGTCGCTGGTGATGATTCTGATGGTCATGGGTTTCTCCGGGCCTTGGGAGCGCGATGCGGCCCATCGCGACACAAGGCCGCTCCTGCAGGGATACGCGGTTCCATGCCGGTCCGCGCCACGGGTAGGAGCGGCCTTGTGTCGCGATGGGCTGCAAAGCAGCCCCCAAGGCCATTGAATTCAGATCCAGGAATGCCGCGCGGGCAAGGTCCCGTTAAGGTGGTAAGCCCCAACCGCGTGGTACTTCCAGCGCACCGGGTCATGCAGCGTGTGCACCCGGGCGTTGCGCCAGTGGCGGTCGAGGTTGAATTCGGCAAGGGTGGCGCGGCTGCCAGCCAGCTCGAACAGCTTTTCGCTGGCCTGCAGGGCAATTTCAGTGGTCAGCACCTTGGCTTCGGCCACCGCAATGGACGCGCGCGCAGCGCTCGCGGCATCCACGGGCGCGGCGCTGACCTCGTCAAGCACCTGCGCGGCCTTGCGCAGCAACGCTTGCGCCGCATGCAGTTCAAGCTTCAGGCGCCCGACGTCAGCGATCACGTAAGGATCGTCGCTGGCGCGCTCGACATTGGCGTCGACCCAAGGCCGCGACTTCTCGCGAACGAACTTGATCGCATCTTCGATGGCCGCTTCAGCGATACCTGCATCGATTGCTGCCTGGATCAACTGCGAGACCGCGCCCTGGGTATTGGGTATATCGCGCTGGCGCCAGTTGTCGATCACCAGCGCCGCCTCCACCGGCACCTGGTCCAGCAGTACCGTGCCGCTAGCAGTGGTGCGCTGGCCAAACCCGGACCAGTCATCGACGATGCGCAACCCCGGGCTGCCTCTACGTACGAACGCCAGGCGCTGACGGCCGTCGTCGTCCAGGGCTTTGACCGCCACCCAATGGGCGAACAGGGCGCCGGTGGAATAGAACTTCTCGCCACTGATGCGATAACCGTCGCCGTTGCGGGTGATACGCGCGGTGAGCGTGAGGGTGTCCTTGGTGCCGCGCTCGGGCCCGGCATTGCCGATGCGCCAGCCTTCGAGCACGCTGCGGAAAACAAACGCCTGTTGCGCTTCGCTTGCCGTCAGGCGCAGCAATTGCAGGATGCCGAACTGGTTCTGCGGGATCTGCCCCAGGGCCGGGTCGGCGGCGCTTATCAGGCGGAACACTTCGGCGATGGTGGAGAACGAAACATCGGGGCCACCGTGGGCCTTGGGTACGCTGATGCTACCCAGCCCGCTGCGGGTGAACAGCTCGACCTCCGCCCATGGCAGCTTGCGTTGCTGGTCGCGGCGGGCGGCATGCTCGCGGGCGACCTCGGCCAGTTCGCGTGCCGCTTGCAAGGCTTCGGCGTCGTTGCGCAACACCTTGGCTGGCAGCAACGGGGGAGCGCTGTCGAGATCGCTGTGTAATAGGCTGTTGGGTTGGCTGGACATCAGTACCGCTCCTTGGCTGTACTCAATGCCCTGGCGTTACGCACTGGGGAAATTGTGATGCTTACCATTCCTGACCTCGCGAAAAGTAAAGCCGCTACAGCTGGTCGCGGCGAACGTGTGCTGGTCCGGTGGTCCGGTTGATATACTCTAATGCTTTATAAAAATTTAATGAACTAACTCTTTGGAATATATATAGAAGGAGAGATTTCCGCGGCTACGCCGACCTCTTCGCGGGCGAACCCGCTCCCACAGCGTTAACCCTGTGGGAGCGGGCGAGCCCGCGAAGGGCCCAGAGCAGGCCTACTCGGAAGCAGCAGTCCCAAGGAACTTGCGCAAGAACTGCCGGGTACGCTCTTCCTTCGGCGCCGCAAACAGCGCTTTGGCCTCGCCTTGCTCCACGATCACGCCTTTGTCGAAGAAGATCACCCGGTTCGCCACGTCCCGGGCGAAGCTCATTTCGTGGGTGACGATGACCATGGTGCGCCTTTCTTCGGCCAGGCCGCGAATAGTCGCCAGCACTTCACCCACCAGTTCCGGGTCCAGCGCCGAGGTCGGCTCGTCGAACAGAATCACCTCGGGCTCCATGGCCAAGGCACGGGCAATGGCCACCCGCTGCTGCTGGCCACCGGACAGACGCCGCGGGTAGGCATCTTCCTTGCCCGCTAGGCCAACCTTGGCCAGCAAGCGGCGGCCCAGTTCGACAGCCTGTTCGCGCGGGGTCTTCTTGACGATCACCGGCCCTTCGATCACGTTTTCCAAGGCTGTGCGGTGCGGAAACAGGTTGAAGTTCTGGAACACAAACCCCGCCTGCTGGCGCAACCGGCGGATTGCACTTTGCTGCCCCCCCAGCGGGCGGTTGGCATCGATGCTGATGGCGCCGATCTTTATCTGCCCGGCGTCGGGCGTTTCCAGCAGGTTCAGGCAGCGCAGGAAGGTGGTCTTGCCCGAGCCGCTGGGGCCGATGATGGCCACCACCTCGCCAGGCTGTACGGTCAGGTCAATGCCGTTGAGCACGGTCTGGCCCTTGAACCGCTTGGTCAGGCCTTTGACTTCAATCATGCTCAATGCTCCTGGTCATGCTGGTTGACCCGCGCTTCCATACGGTTCTGGAAGTGCGCGAGGATGCTGCACAGCACCCAGTAGATAACCGCAACCGCTACGTACATGGTGAACACTTCGAAGGTGCGTGCGGTAATCAGCTGGGCCTGGCGGAACAGCTCGGGTACCTGGATGGTGGCTGCCAGGGCGGTGTCCTTGACCAGCGAAATGAAGCTGTTGCCCAGCGGTGGCAGGGCGGTGCGCAGGGCCTGGGGCAGGATCGCCCGGCGCATCGCCTGCACCCGGGTCATGCCGATGCTGGCCGCAGCTTCCCATTGGCCACGGTCAATCGATGAAATCGCCGCGCGCAGGATTTCGCAGATGTAAGCCGCCATGTTCAGCGACAGGCCAATCAGCGAGGCCGGGATAGGGTCGAGTTCGATCCCGATCTGCGGCATGCCGAAATAGATCACGAACAGTTGCACCAGCAGCGGCGTGCCGCGAAAGAACGACACATAGATCCGCGCCAGCCAGTTGAGCGGCAATACCTTCGACAGCCGCATCAGCGCCAGGGCAAAGCCCAGCACCAAGCCGAAGAACATGCCGCCCACGCTGAGCAGTACGGTGTAACCCGCGCCCTTGAGCAGGAAGGGCGCGGAGTCGGCTACGAGTTGCAGGCTTTCAGCGATCATTTAGTGACATCGGCACCGAAATATTTTTCCGACAGCTTGGCCAGCGTGCCGTCAGCCTTGAGCTTGTCGATGGCCTTGTTGATGGCCGCCAACAGTTCAGGCTCGCCCTTGCGCAGAGCCACGCCGCTTTCCAGGCGCGAGAAGGCAGGGCCGGCCAGTTCGGTGTCCTTGGCTTTTTGCGCGTATTCCAGCGCCGCCAGGCGGTCGATCAGGATGGCGTCGATGCGGCCGTTGCGCAGGTCGGCGAATTTGCTCGGGTCGTCTTCATAAGTGCGCACCTCGGCTTTCGGTACGTCTTGTTTCACCCACTGCTCGTAGTTGGTGCCCAGACCCACGCCGACTTTTTTGCCGGCCAGATCCTGTGCACCATTGATATTCAGCTGCTCGGCCTTCTTCTTGAGAATCAGCGCCTGGATGCCGGAGATGGTGTAAGGCTCGGAGAAGTCATACTTCTTCTTGCGTTCTTCCGAAATGGTCACCTGGTTGACCACGATGTCCAGCCGTTTGGACTCCAGCGCGGCGAGAATACCGTCCCACTTGGTTGGCTGGATCTTGGCCTTGACCCCCAGCTCTTTGGCCAGCAGTTCGGAGAGCTCGACTTCAAAACCGGTCAGCTTGCCGTTTTCATCCTGAAAGCTGAACGGCGGGTAGGTGCCTTCGAGGCCGACGTTGATCACGCCTTTTTCCTGAATGGTTTTCAGCTCTTCGCCGGCGAGGGCCTGGCCGAGCAGACCAGCACCCAGCACAAGGGCCAGGCTGGCATTGAGTAGCGGTTTGACGAACTTCGACATGGCAGAGCCCCGCGCGTGTTGTGTAGGGAGAGGGTGGCGACTATAGAGCTGGCTTTTTAGGCCTGGAAATAATAAAAAAATATTTTGTTACTTCCATTTTATTCGTTATCAGAGCGTGATTGCTTTGAGGGTAGGCGAGGTTGCCTGCGCCGTCACCGCAGGGTGTGCCCGACATGGCGCAGGATGGAATAAAGCGTAGTTTTTTCCAAGAGGCGGATTTGCCGTAGAGTGGATTGCACGCAGGCACGCCCGGCCCTTTCGCGGGCATGGCGAAACAACCCGATGGCCTATACGGCAGGAGAAAACCGTGAGCGAACAACCATTATCCGGGCGCTGGCAGTTGCAGAGCATCGTAACCGGCCTGCGCGGCGCGCGTGAGCAGTGGCGCACCCGCAATGGCCGCAGCAGCGGCGAGCAGGGTGGCCGCGAGCTGCCGTCGCGCGAGGCGATGCGGCAGATCCTCGAGCAACTCTGTGGTGCGCTGTTCCCTATGCGCCTGGGCCCGGTCGACCTGCGCGAAGAAAGTGAAGATTTCTACGTGGGCCATACCCTCGATGCCGCCCTGACCGCCTTGCTGGCCCAGGCCCGACTGGAGCTGCGTTACGCCGCCCGGCAAAGCCAGGCCGAGCTGGCCGGTGTGGATGCTCACGCGCTGAGGCTGGTACAGGATTTCGCGGCAGCCTTGCCAGCGCTGCGGGTGTTGCTCGACACCGATGTGCTGGCTGCCTACCACGGCGACCCGGCGGCCCGTAGCGTCGATGAGGTGCTGCTGTGCTACCCCGGCGTTCTGGCGATCATCCACCACCGCCTGGCGCACCATCTGTACCGGGCAGGCCTGCCACTGCTGGCGCGCATCAGTTCGGAACTGGCGCATTCAGCCACCGGTATCGACATTCACCCTGGGGCGCAGATCGGGCCGGGTTTCTTCATCGACCATGGTACGGGGGTGGTCATTGGCGAAACCGCGATCATCGGCGAGCGCGTGCGTATCTACCAGGCTGTGACCCTTGGCGCCAAGCGTTTCCCAAGCGACGAGTCGGGCACCTTGCACAAAGGCCTGCCCCGCCACCCAATCGTCGAAGACGATGTGGTGATCTATGCCGGCGCCACGGTACTGGGGCGCATCACCATCGGTAAAGGCTCGACCATTGGCGGCAACGTGTGGCTGACCCGCAGTGTGCCAGCCGACAGCAACATCACCCAGGCCAACCTGCAGCTGGATTGCCAGGACAAGCATTGACCTGAAATTTGCCTGGCGTGCACCGGCACTTTTCAAGGTGAAACGGGCTCTTACAAGAAACGCACAGCGAGCGACCGATGTGCACGCCAGGCGCGGGTTCACCCGCGAAAAGGCAGGGCCAGAAGCGCGCCAGTCGGCGCCCCAATTCGCATTGAACACCGATCCATGTTTAACTTGAACGCTTGTTCAATGAAAAACGCTGGTCCGCTGCCGGTGTTCAACAGGAGGATTCCTTTGCTGAACCCGTTCATTCCGAACCTCACGTCTTTTGACGAGGTGCCTGCCCCATGAGTGCACCGACCCCATCCCTTTCCAACAGCAAGATCCGCATGAACCCGCCGGTGTTCTACTTTGCGGCAAGCTTCATCCTCATCTTCGGCCTGGTGGTCATCTCCAACCCGCAAACCGCAGGCGACTGGTTGCTGGCGGCGCAGAACTGGGCGGCCAATACGGTCGGCTGGTACTACATGTTGGCAATGACGCTGTACCTGGTCTTCGTGGTGGTCACCGCCTTGTCCGGCTACGGCAAGATCAAGCTCGGTGCCGACCACGACGAGCCCGAGTTCAGTTACCTGTCATGGGCCGGCATGCTGTTTGCGGCTGGCATCAGCATTACGTTGTTCTTCTTCTGTGTGTCCGAACCGCTGACCCATATGCTGCAGCCGCCCCAAGGCGAAGCGGGCACTGCCGAGGCCGGGCGCCAGGCCATGCAGATCCTGTTCCTGCACTGGGGGTTGCATGGCTGGGGCGTGTTCGCCTTCGTCGGCATGGCGCTGGCCTACTTCGCCTACCGCCATAACCTGCCGCTGGCGCTGCGTTCGGCGCTGTACCCGCTGATCGGCAAGCGCATCAACGGGCCGATCGGTTATGCGGTGGACGGCTTCGGCATCATCGCCACCGTGTTCGGCCTGGGCGCCGACATGGGCTTTGGCGTGCTGCACCTGAATGCCGGCCTGGATTACCTGTTCGGCATCAGCCACAGCCAGTGGGTGCAGGTGATCCTCATCACCCTGATGATGGGCGCGGCGGTGGCCGTAGCCGTTGCCGGGGTAGAGAAGGGCGTGCGGGTAATGAGCGACATCAACCTGTTCCTGGCCTGCGCATTGCTGCTGTTCGTGCTGTTCGCCGGGCCTACCCAGCACCTGTTCAACACCCTCATCCAGAACCTTGGCGATTACCTGGGCGCCTTGCCGCGCAAGAGCTTCGACGTGTATGCCTACGGTGAGAACCGCGACTGGCTGGGTGGCTGGACAGTGTTCTACTGGGCCTGGTGGATTGCCTGGGCGCCGTTCGTGGGCTTGTTCATTGCGCGCATTTCCCGCGGCCGTACCATCCGCGAGTTCGTCTTTGGCGTGCTGCTGATCCCGCTGGGCTTCACCCTGGCGTGGATGTCGATCTTCGGCAACAGTGCCCTGGACCAGGTCATCAACCACGGCATGACCGCGCTGGGCCAGTCGGCCTTGGACAACCCGTCCATGAGCCTGTACCTGCTGCTGGAAACCTACCCCTGGAGCAAGGTGGTGATCGCCACCACGGTGTTCATCAGTTTCGTGTTCTTCGTCACCTCGGCCGACTCTGGCACCGTGGTGCTGTCGACCTTGTCGGCCACCGGTGGGGATGCCGATGAGGACGGGCCGAACTGGCTGCGCATTTTCTGGGGCGCGATGACCGCGCTGGTCACCAGTGCGCTGTTGTTCGCGGGCAGCATCGATTCGCTGAAATCGGCGGTGGTACTGACCTCGCTGCCGTTCTCGTTGATCTTGCTGTGCATGATGTGGGGGTTGCACAAGGCGTTCTACCTGGAGTCGCAACGGCAGATCGCGCAAATGCACTCGCTGGCACCGTTCGCCCAGTCACGCCGCGGCCGCGGCGGCTGGCGCCAGCGCTTGAGCCAGGCGGTGCACTTCCCGTCGCGTGACGAGGTGTACCGCTTCATGGACGATGTGGTGCGCCCGGCGATTGCCGATGTGCGTGAGGTGTTCGAGCAAAAAGGCCTGGTGCTGATTACCCAGGATGACCCAAGCCACGACAACGTCAGCCTGAAAGTGGGGCATGGTGAAGAACAGCCGTTCATTTACCAGGTGCAGATGCGTGGCTACTTCACGCCATCGTTCGCCCTGGGTGGGCTGGGCACGCAGGAGTTGAAGAACCGCCGCTACTACCGGGCGGAGGTGTACCTGAGCGAAGGCAGCCAGAACTACGACCTGGTTGGCTACAGCAAGGAGCAGATCATCAACGACATCCTCGACCAGTACGAGCGGCACATGCAGTTCCTGCATCTGGTCCGCTGACCAGGCGTTCCTGTTCTGGCCTCTTCGCGGGCACGCCCGCTCCCACAGGTCCGGCACCGGTTTCGAAACCTGTGATGTACCTGTGGGAGCGGGCGTGCCCGCGAAGAGGCCAGAACAGGCAACAACTAAAAGGGCACATCCCCGAGGATCGTCGCGCGGTGCATCACCCGCCGATTAGGCCGGTAGTCATCCACGGCAAAATGCTGGGTCACGCGGTTGTCCCAGAACGCCACGTCATGCTCCTGCCAGCGCCAGCGAATGCTGAACTCTGGCCGTGTGGCATGGGCGAACAGCAGCTTCAGCAACGCCTCGCTCTCCAGCTCGCTCAGCTCATTGATGCGCGTGGTAAACCCCTCATTGACGAACAACGCCTTGCGCCCGCTCACCGGATGCGTACGCACCACTGGGTGCGACAGGGGCGGGTTGTTGCGCCGCGTGGCTTCCCAGCGCGCCAGGTCTTCAGCGGTGGTGCCAAAGCGTTCCAGCGGGAACGACTTGGTGAAGTCGTGAGTGGCGGTCAGCCCGTCGAGCATGCCCCGCAGCGGCGCCGACAAGGCTTCAAAGGCAGCGATGCCGCTGGCCCACAAGGTATCGCCACCGTAGGCCGGCAACTGCTTGGCACTGAGCACCGCACCCAGTGCCGGGGTTGGCAGGAAGGTCACGTCGGTGTGCCACACGGCGTTGTCGCGCACATCAGTGACCGCCGTGTCGAGCACCAGCACCTGCGGGGTGTCCGGCACATTGGGGTAGATCGGGTGAATGTGAAGGTCGCCGAAGCGGGCGGCAAAGCGCGCCTGTTGTTCCGGGTTGATCGGCTGGTCGCGGAAAAACAGCACCTGGTGCTGCAGCAGCGCCTGTTCAATGGCGTCGCGTTGTGCTGCGGTGATGTCGCGGCTGATGTCCACGCCGCTGATCTGGGCGCCGAGCGCCGGGCTGAGGGGAGTGATGGTCAGGCTCATGTCAGTCTCTTCAATCAGGCGCCAGTGTGCTGGCGTGGACAATGGGGTTCAGTGGCTTTGCCCGTGCCAGGGCACCAGCTTGCGTTGCAGGGCGCGCAGGCTCATTTCCAGTGCGAAGGCGATCAAGGCGATCAGCAGGATGCCCAGCACTACGACGTCGGTAACCAGAAACTGCGCCGCCGACTGCACCATGAAGCCCAGGCCACTGGTGGCGGCAATCAGCTCGGCGGCGACCAGCGTCGACCAGCCAACCCCCAGGCCGATGCGGATCCCGGTGAGGATGTCGGGTAGCGCGCTCGGCAGGATCACGTGCCGGATCAGCTGAGCCTTGCTTGCGCCCAGCGACTGCGCTGCACGCAACTTGGCCGGGTCGACGGTACGTACGCCGGTGGCGGTGGCAATGGCGATCGGCGCAAAGATCGCCAGGAAGATCAGCAACACCTTCGACAGCTCGCCGATGCCGCACCAAATGACAATCAGGGGCAGGTAGGCCAGCGGCGGGATCGGCCGGTAGAACTCGATCAGCGGGTCGAGGATGCCGCGTGCCACGCGGTTGTAGCCGATGGCGATGCCCACCGGGATGGCGGTCAGCGTGGCGGCCAGCAGGGCCACGCCGATACGCCCCAGGCTGGCGCCCAGGTGCTGCCACAGGCTGGCATCCATGTAACCCTGGGTCAGCAAGGTCCAGCCCTTGGCCAGGATGTCGCCGGGCGAGGGCAGGAACAGCGGCTCGACCCAGCCGGCGGCAGTCACCAGCCACCACGCCAGCAACAGGCTGGCGAGGGTCAGGGTGCTGATCCAGCGGGTGGAACGTGGGCGGCGCAGCTTGATGGCTGGCCGGGGTTGGGCGTCGTGTTTGCCGGTAACCGGCAGGTCCAGGCTGCTCATGCGCGCTCCTGCAGGCTTTGGCGTTGGGAAAACACCCGCGCCAGTACGTGCTCGCGGGTTTCGATGAAGGCCGGGTCGCACTTGATCGCCCGGGCCGATTCGCCAGCGGCATAACGCTGGCCGAAGTCCAGTTGCAGGCGTTCCACCACGCGCCCCGGGTTGGGCGCCAGCAGTACCAGTTCGCTGGCCAGGAATACCGCTTCTTCGATGTCGTGGGTAATCAGGAACACCGGCTTGGCGGTGCGCTGCCATACCTGCAGCAGCAACGCCTGCATCTGCTCGCGGGTGAAGGCATCGAGGGCGCCGAACGGTTCGTCCATCAATAGCACCCGTGGGTCGGCTGCCAGCGCCCGGGCCAGGCCCACGCGTTGCTTCTGGCCGCCGGACAACTGCCAGATGCGCCGCTCGCCGAAGCCGGCGAGGTCGACCAGGGCCAGCATCTCGCGGGCTTTGGCTTCACGCTCGGCGCGTGGTACGCCGGCCAGCTCCAGGCCGAATGCGATGTTGCCCAGCACGTTCTGCCATGGCAGCAGCGCGTCGTCCTGGAACACCACACCGCGCTCGGCTCCAGGCCCTTGCACCGGTACACCGTCGAGGGTGATGCGGCCGCCACTGGGGGTAACGAAGCCGGCGATCAGGTTGAGCAGCGAGGTTTTGCCGCTGCCGGATGGCCCCAGGGCCACCAGCAGTTGGCGCGGCCCCAGGCTCAGGTTGATGTCGGCCAGCACCGGGGTGGCGGCACCGGGGTACTGTGCGCTGATGCGCTCCAGTTCGAGCAAGGCCATGGCGGGCTCCGGTTCAGTTTGGAAGGAACTTGGCGCTGACGTACGGCGAGTAGTCCGGCAGTACGGCGTCAACCTTGCCTTGCTGCTTGAGGAAGTTGGCCGTGTCGGTCAGTGCCTGGGTGGTGGGTGCGCCCAGTGCGCTGGCCTGGTCGGCGGCCAGTGGGTAGACGTTGCCCTGCAGCAGCACGGGAATGTCGCTGGCCTTGGCGCCGGACAGCTTCACCAGTTTGTCTACGTTGCCCGTGTCAGCCAGCCAGGCTTGCGGGTCTTTGCGGTATTCGGCGTAGGCATCGAGGGTGACCTTGGCGAAAGCCTTGACCACGTCGGGGTGCTTCTCGGCGAAGTCCTTGCGCACGATCCAGGCATCGAAGGTGGGGGCGCCTTTTGCGGCCAGCTCGCCCGAGGTGATCAGCACCTTGCCGTTTTCCTTGGCCACGCCCAGGGCCGGGTCCCAGACGTAGGTGGCGTCGATGTCGCCGCGTTTCCAGGCGGCAATGATCGCAGGGGGCGCGAGGTTGAGTATCTGCACCTTGGAGGGGTCGATGTTCCAGGTCTTCAGGGCTGCCAGCAAGCTGTAGTGGCCAGTTGAAACGAAGGGCACGGCGACTTTCTTGCCGACCAGGTCTTGTGGCGTCTTGATGCTGTCGCGGGCGACCAGAGCCTCGCCTGCGCCAATCTGCGTTGCGATCAGAAACGTCTCGACCGGCAGCTTGCGGGTGGCGGCGGCGGCCAGTGGGCTGGAGCCCAGGTAGCCGATCTGCACGTCACCGCTGGCTACTGCGGTGATCACATCGGCGCCGTTATCGAACTTGCGCCAGTCAATGCTGGCCTTGCTGGCTTTTTCGTAGTCGCCATCTACCTGCGCCACCTTGGCGGGGTCGACGGTGGTCTGGTAGGCGACGGTCAGGTCGGCCGCCTGGGCCAGCCAGCTGGCGCTGGCGAGGGTCAGGGCGCCGAACAGGCGCAGCGGGGCATGCGGGATCATGGTGAACCTCTCAGGCAAACTGGGGTATGCGAGAAGGCTAAATGATCTAAAAAATTTAAAATAAATAACTTTTTTGCATTAGCTTAGGAGGTAAAGCTGTAGGAGCGGCCTTGTGTCGCGATGGGGCGCGAAGCGGCCCTGACGATGGCTGCTGCGACGCTGAGCGTTCAGGGCAGCTTCGCGCCCCAGCGCGACACAAGGCCGCTCCTACAAAGCCTGCGAAGGGTCATAACCTGGGTCAATAGCGAAATCAGATCAGCCTGCTAGGCTTCTCCGTCCCTATAGAACATTAAGGAATTAGGTTATTAGCAAACGTTTGCAAATAGCTAAATGCTATTAGAACCCGTATAGCTACAACGATTGGTTGCAAAGGTTCGTTACATATTCCCTAAAAATCTTAGAAATTCACAAAACGGTCATTTTGGATTTATAGGATTGTCATTATCCTGTAGCGCAGGTGGCGCCTTAGACCAAAGTCGAGAAACGTTTAGAAACGTTTGACTTACTAGTCACACTTTGGGACTAAATCGCCAATCCACGGTGAGCGGGGCACAAGACCCTGCCGCCAGAGATACACAAAAATTAGAACGTAGAGGAGCACAACATGTACAAGTCCAGCCTGGCCGTGGCCGTGGCACTGGGGGTTTTCGCCCAAACAGCAGGCGCTGCCGGTTTCGTGGAAGACAGCAAACTGTCCCTCAGCTCGCGCACCATGTATTTCAACAACGACAACCGCGATGGCGGTGCTGACAACCGCGAGTCGGGTCAGGGCTTCAAGCTCGATTACATCTCTGGTTTCACTGAAGGCACCGTTGGTTTTGGTGTCGATGCCCAGGCCTTGTGGGGTATCCACCTGGACGGTGGCCGTGGCAAACACCCTGACAACAGCAGCTTCTTCCCAAGCGACTCGGACGGCTCGGCCGCTAGCCAGTGGGCACGTTTTGGCGCCAACGCCAAGGCTCGCTTCTCCAAGACCGAAGTGCACTTCGGTAGCGCCCTGGCGCCAAACCTGCCGATCCTGGTCTCCAACGACGGGCGTCTGCTGCCGCAAACCTTCGAGGGTGGCACCATCCAGTCGAAGGAAATCGACAACCTGACCATCAACGCCGGTCAGCTGACCCACGCCATGGGTCGTGCGTCGAGCAACCGTACCGGCCTGTCGGTCGCTGGCGCCACTGCCGACAGCAACAAGTTCCGCTACGGCGGCCTGGACTACAAGCTCACTCCAGACCTGACCCTGCAGTACTACTACTCGAACCTGGAAGACTTCTACAAGCAGCACTTCCTGGGTGCCACCCACGTCTTCAAGATCGCCGACGACCAGTCGTTCAAGACCGACCTGCGCTACTTCGACAGCAGCAGTGACGGCAACAACGGTCACGGCGGTGGCTACAACTTCAGCAACAACGGTGGCTACGCCAAGAACACTGGCAAGGTCGACAACAAGACCTGGACCGCCATGTTCACTTACACCCTGGGTGGCCACGCGCTGATGCTCGGTCGTCAGCAAGTCAGCGACGACGGCGGTTTCGTCTGGCTGAACCAGGGCAACGTGGTTGACGGTAACGGTCGCCCTGAAGGCGCTGCCGGTTCCAGCTTCTACCTGTTCACCGACAGCATGATCAACCAGTTCGCCCGTGCCGGTGAGAACACCAACTTCGGCCAGTACTCGTATGATTTCGCCTCGCTTGGCGTTCCGGGCCTGAAGGCTTCGGTTTCCTACCTGCGCGGTGACGACATTCGCTACAAGAGCGGCCACGGCACCTACAACGAATGGGAACGTGACGCCCGCGTCGACTACACCATTCAGCAAGGTACCCTCAAAGGCCTGGGCTTCAGCCTGCGCCAGGGTGTGTACCGCGGTGGCAGCAACGAAGCCAGCGCGGACCAGGACCAGACTCGCTTCATCGTGAACTACACTTACAGCTTCCTGTAAGCCGTAGCGACACCAAAGAGCCTCGCCTAGTGCGAGGCTTTTTTACGTCAGAAACTTTGTATGCTTTATGGTTATAAATAAATTGTTATTTATTCTTTTTGTTTTTAAATCATTGCAGGCAAAGTTCATTCACACGCTGACCAGAACCCAGCCCAGGAGCCGCAGCCCATGAGCCTAAAACTCGGCGATATCGCCCCCGATTTCGAACAGGATTCCAGCGAAGGCAAGATCCGTTTCCACGAGTGGCTGGGTAACAGCTGGGGGGTGCTGTTCTCCCACCCGGCTGACTTCACCCCGGTATGCACCACTGAGCTGGGCCTGACTGCCAAGCTCAAGGACGAATTCGCCAAACGCGGAGTCAAGGCCATTGCCTTGTCGGTCGACCCGGTCGATTCGCACCACAAATGGATCGCCGACATCAACGAAACCCAGAACACCGTGGTCAATTTCCCGATCATCGCCGACGCCGACCGTAAGGTTTCAGACCTTTACGACCTGATCCATCCGAACGCCAGCGACACCCTGACCGTGCGCTCGCTGTTCGTGATCGACCCGAACAAGAAGGTGCGGCTGACCATCACCTACCCCGCCAGTACCGGGCGCAATTTCAATGAAATCCTGCGGGTGATCGACTCGCTGCAGCTCACTGACAACCACAAGGTGGCCACGCCAGGTAACTGGCAAGACGGCGACGACGTGGTGATCGTGCCTTCGCTCAAGGACGAAGAAGAGATCAAGCAGCGCTTCCCCAAAGGGTACCGGGCCGTCAAACCCTATCTGCGCCTGACCCCCCAGCCCAATCGTTAACGCATTCCTCGTTGCATCGCTCTTAGCCTCACAGGGATTTTCGGGCCGTTTCGACGGCCCTTTTTTTAGCTGCGAGCTGCAAGCTGCAAGCAGAAGCAAAAGCAAAAGCAAAAGCAAGAGCAAGAGCAGGTCAGCTTGCGGCTTGTAGCTTGAAGCTTGAAGCTTTAAACCAATATGGAATAAACAAATGAAAAAATATGATTTCTAGATATATAAACCGACTGCTAATGTCACCCCCAACAGAACACAAGGAAGCGCTGCAATGTTGGTCGTCTCAATCGGTGGTAGCCCAAGTCCTCGTTCACGCTCCGGCGTGCTGCTGGAGCGTTCGCGCCAGTGGCTGCAGCATCGCGGCGTCGAAGTGGTGACGTTCCAGGTACGTGACTTCCCCGCCGAAGACCTGCTGCATGCCCGTTTCGACAGCCCGCAGGTACAGCACTTCCAGCAACTGGTGGCCCAGGCCGATGGCCTGATCGTCGCCACACCGGTGTACAAGGCATCGTTTGCCGGTGCTCTTAAAACCTTGCTCGACCTGCTGCCCGAGCGCGCTTTGGCACACAAGATCGTGTTGCCGATCGCCACCGGCGGCAGCATCGCCCACATGCTGGCGGTGGATTACGCACTCAAGCCCGTGCTATCTGCACTCAAGGCGCAAGAGACCCTGCAAGGGATCTTCGCTGACGACAGCCAAGTCGCTTACGCAGAGGGCAGCAAGCCCGCGCAACTGCTACCCGCGCTGGAAGAACGCCTGCAGGACTCGCTGGAAACCTTCCACGTTGCCCTGGCCCGTCGGCCGCGCCCCGTGGCCCCCGGTGTACTGAACGAACGCCTGCTCAGTGCTCGCTGGAGCATCTGACCGGTTTTATCCGCTTCACCACCTTACTCGCCCGCCAACGAGGCAAGCAGGTGCAACCCGAACCCTATCGCACAGGAGAGCGCCATGCGCACAGTCTTCTTGCGTCGCGGTCTGGTCGCCCTGTTCGCGGCGGCTGTGTCCTTCGGCGCTATCACCCAAGCCCAGGCCGAGAGCCTGCGGATCGGTTATCAGAAATACGGCACCCTGGTGCTGCTCAAGGCCAAGGGCACGCTGGAGAAGCGCCTGGCCGAGCAGGGCGTACAGGTGCAGTGGACCGAGTTTCCCGGCGGCCCGCAGCTGCTTGAAGGGCTGAACGTCGGCTCGATCGATTTTGGCGTCACCGGTGAAACACCACCGGTATTCGCCCAGGCCGCCGGCGCCGACCTGCTCTATGTGGCCTACGAACCGCCCGCGCCGCACAGCGAAGCGATTCTCGTGCCCAAGGGTTCGCCGGTACAGTCGGTGAAGGACCTCAAAGGCAAGAAAGTCGCCCTCAACAAAGGCTCCAATGTGCACTACCTGCTGGTGCGTGCACTCCAAGACGCGGGCCTGCAGTACAGCGACATCCAGCCGGTTTACCTGCCGCCGGCCGACGCCCGAGCAGCCTTCGAGCGCGGCAGTGTCGACGCCTGGGTGATCTGGGACCCGTACCAGGCCGCCGCCGAGCAACAGCTGCAGGCGCGCACCCTGCGTGACGGCAAGGGCCTGGTCGACAACCATCAGTTCTATCTCGCTACCCGCAACTACGCGACCGAGCACCCAGCGGTGATCAACACCGTTATCGAGCAAGTGCGCGCCGTGGGCGAGTGGTCGCAGGCCAACCCGCAGGAAGTCACCGAACAGGTGGCGCCGCTGCTGGGCTTGCCTGCCGACATCACACTTACCTCGGTCAAACGCCAAGGCTACGGCGCTGCGCCCCTCACCCCGCAGGTAGTGGCGGCGCAGCAGAAGATCGCCGACACCTTCCAGGCGCTCAAGCTGATACCCAAGCCGTTGAGCATCAAGGATGTGATCTGGACACCCCCGGCCAAGGTCGCTAGCGCGCCTTGAATGATGCGCCCATGCCGGGGCACCGCCCCGGCTCGTGCCCCCCTTGAGGAGACAACTCCAATGAGTCTGAACATTTTCTGGTTCCTGCCCACCCACGGTGACGGCAAGTACCTGGGCACTGCCGATGGCGCCCGCGCGGTCGACCACGGCTACCTGCAACAGATCGCGCAAGCTGCCGACCGGCTTGGTTTTGGTGGGGTATTGATCCCGACCGGGCGCTCCTGCGAGGACTCCTGGCTGGTCGCGGCCTCGCTGATCCCCGTGACCCAGCGCCTGAAGTTTCTGGTGGCCCTGCGCCCCGGCATCATCTCGCCAACCGTGGCTGCTCGGCAGGCAGCCACCCTCGATCGCCTGTCCAACGGCCGGGCGCTGTTCAACCTGGTCACCGGTGGCGACCCGGACGAGCTGGCCGGTGACGGCCTGCACCTGAACCACCAGCAGCGCTACGAGGCGTCGGTCGAGTTCACCCGTATCTGGCGCAAGGTGCTGGAAGGCGAAAACGTCGATTATGACGGCAAGCACATTCAGGTGAAGGGCGCCAAGCTGCTCTATCCGCCGATTCAGCAGCCTCGCCCGCCGCTGTATTTCGGCGGTTCTTCAGAAGCTGCCCAAGACCTGGCGGCTGAACAGGTCGAGTTGTACCTGACGTGGGGTGAGCCACCGGCAGCCGTGGCCGAGAAGATCGCCCAAGTGCGCAAAAAGGCCGCTGCTCAAGGCCGCGAAGTACGTTTCGGTATCCGCCTGCACGTGATCGTGCGCGAAACCAACGAAGAAGCCTGGGCCGCCGCCGACCGCCTGATTTCGCACTTGGACGATGACACCATTGCCCGTGCGCAGGCCTCGCTGGCGCGCTTCGACTCGGTGGGCCAGCAGCGCATGGCCGCCCTGCACGGCGGTAACCGCGACAACCTGGAAGTCAGCCCCAACCTGTGGGCGGGTGTTGGCCTGGTGCGTGGCGGTGCGGGTACCGCGCTGGTCGGTGATGGCCCGACCGTGGCCGCGCGGGTCAAAGAGTACGCCGAGCTGGGCATCGATACCTTCATCTTCTCCGGCTACCCGCACCTGGAAGAGTCGTACCGAGTGGCCGAGCTGCTGTTCCCGCACATTGACGTGAACCGCCCGGAACAACCCAAGGCGGGTGGCTACGTGAGCCCGTTCGGCGAGATGGTAGCCAACGACATCCTGCCCAAGTCCGTCGCTCAGAGCTGAGGGCCAGGCCATGAGTCGTGCAACTTCCAACAACCTTGCCCAGCGGCTGGCGCCATGGGCGCTGCCGGTGCTGCTGCTGGCCGCCTGGCAGCTGGCGGTCAGTGCTGGCTGGCTGTCGACGCGCATCTTGCCGGCGCCTGGCGCCGTGGTCAGTGCTGGCGTCGAGCTGGTGCGTAGCGGTGATATCTGGACCCACCTGGCCATCAGTGGCTGGCGTGCCGGGCTGGGCTTCGTCATCGGCGGCAGCATCGGCCTGGTGCTGGGCTTCATCACGGGCCTTTCGAACTGGGGCGAGCGCCTGCTCGACAGCTCGGTGCAGATGATACGCAACGTGCCGCACCTGGCGCTGATCCCGCTGGTGATCATGTGGTTTGGCATCGATGAGTCGGCGAAGATCTTCCTGGTCGCGCTGGGCACGTTGTTCCCGATCTACCTGAACACCTACCACGGCATTCGCAATGTGGACCCGGCGCTGGTGGAAATGGCCCGCAGTTATGGGTTGTCCGGCTTCAGCCTGTTCCGCCAGGTGATCCTGCCGGGGGCGCTGCCGTCGATCCTGGTGGGCGTGCGCTTTGCCCTGGGCTTCATGTGGCTGACCCTGATCGTTGCCGAAACCATCTCGGCCAACGCGGGCATCGGCTACCTGGCCATGAACGCCCGTGAATTCCTGCAGACCGACGTGGTGGTGCTGGCCATCGTTTTGTACGCCGTGCTCGGCAAGCTCGCCGACCTGGCCGCCCGTGGCCTGGAGCGTGTGTGGTTGCGCTGGCACCCAGCCTATCAAGTGGCGAAGAAGGAGGGCGCATGACCGTGCTCAAGGAACAGCCGCCACGCCTGCTGCGTGGCATACCGCTGGCCGCCAACGGCTTGCGCAAGGCCTTTGGCCAGCGCGAAGTATTGAAGGGTATCGACCTGCACATTCCGGCGGGCCAGTTCGTGGCCATTGTCGGCCGCAGCGGCTGCGGCAAGAGCACCTTGCTGCGTTTGCTGGCCGGGCTCGACCAGCCCACTGCCGGGCAGTTGCTGGCCGGTGCCGCGCCGCTGGACGAAGCGCGCGAAGAAACCCGCCTGATGTTCCAGGACGCACGCCTGCTGCCTTGGAAGAAGGTGATCGACAACGTGGGCCTGGGCCTGTCTGGCGACTGGCGCTCGCGAGCGCTGGATGCCCTGGAGGCGGTTGGCCTGGCCGACCGTGCCAATGAGTGGCCGGCAGCGCTTTCGGGTGGCCAGAAGCAGCGTGTGGCGCTGGCCCGGGCACTGATCCACCAGCCGCGCCTGCTGTTGCTGGACGAGCCGTTGGGCGCGCTGGATGCCCTGACCCGTATCGAGATGCAGCAACTGATCGAACGCCTGTGGCGTCAGCACGGCTTTACCGTGCTGCTGGTTACCCACGATGTCAGCGAGGCGGTTGCCGTGGCTGACCGGGTGATCCTGATCGAAGACGGCGAGGTCGGGCTCGACCTCACTGTCGACCTGGCACGGCCTCGGGCGCGTGGTTCGCACCGCCTGGCTGCGCTGGAAAGCGAAGTGCTCAACCGTGTGCTGTCGGCCCCGGGCGCTGCGCCCGAGCCGGATCCTGTAGCCCCTCTGCCCACGCAACTGCGTTGGGCGCACTGAACCCCAGAAGCCAAAAGGAAGCCAATCATGACTATCAAAGCCATCAACGTGCGCAACCAGTTCAAAGGCACTGTGAAAGAAATCCTCGAAGGGCCGGTACTGTCGGAAATCGACGTGCAGACGGCTTCGGGCATCGTCACTTCGGTGATCACTACCCGCTCCGTGCGTGAGCTGGAGCTGCAGGTGGGCAGTGAAGTGATTGCCTTTGTGAAGTCGACGGAAGTGTCTATTGCCAAGCTGTGATGAAAGTGGCCCGCGGGCCGCTTTGCGACCCTTCGCGGGCACGCCCGCTCCCGCAGGGATCGCGCATTTCTTGAGTGTGGGAGCGGGCGTGCCCGCGAAGGGCTGCAAAGCAGCCCCAATAACGCTTAACTCGCGGGGCTGCTTTGCAGCCCGATCGCGACACAAGGCCGCTCCTACAGGTACTGCACAGGTTTTCGGCCTTGTGCCTCACCCTGTGGGCGCCGGCTTGCCGGCGGTGAGGCCACCAAATTCAACGCTTGATTAGAAACGGCGGCAGATACAACCCCAGATACGCCTCGAACACCCGCTTGCCTTCCTCGGCCATACGCGGGGTGATCGCCTCATGCAGCTGCACCGAGCGCGCATACACCCGGTCGCTGAGCTCCATGGCCAGGGCAAACACATCCACATCCAGCGGCATCACCGGCAGGTGGAAATGCTGGTCGAACAACTTGTACATCAGGTCGCCCAGTTCCATGTCGTGCTGCCGATCGGCTTGCACCACTTCACTCAGCCCGTGCTGGGCAAGAATCAGCTGCCGCGCTGCTGCATCCTGGTTGTAGATATCCAGCATGCGCTGCTCGATCAGCCGTGACAGCTCATGCCAGGTACTGAACGCCTGGCTGTCGATCGGTGCCCTCAGAGCCTCACGGAAAGCCCGGTGCACGTCGGCGGTCAACGCTTCGAGCAACGCCGGCACGCTGGCGAAGAAGTGATAGACCGACGACGGCGGAATCTGCGCACGCTCGGCCACGCTGTAGATCGACATTGCCGCCACCCCCACCTCGGCCAGTAGTTCGCGGGCAGCCGCCAGGATCGCTTCGATCCTGGCCTGGCTGCTGGCGCGCGGTTTGCGCGGGGTAGCGGTACGCGTCATCAGTTGCTGATCGCCAGGATGCTGGCTTGATAGGCACCCACGAACAGGTCGAAATCACCGACTTCTTCCTGCTCCAGCTCGGCCTGCCTGGCCAGCGACTCGCGGGCCAGCGTCTCGTAGGTTTGTTGCTGCTCCTGGCTCAGCGGCTGTTCACGGAAGGTCTCGGCGTGAATACGGCTCTGGCGCAGCGAAAACTGCACGAAGCTTTCGTCATGCTCGGTCATGCGCGCCAGCACCTGGGCCGAAGGCGTCAGCGAGGCGTCATCGACCTTGGCCTGTTGCGCATCCAGCGCCTTGCTGTGGGCGTCGGTATCTTCGGCCTGGTCCAGTAGCTCGGCCAACTGCCGAATACGCTCGATCAGCTCGCTGGCCCACACCTTCAGGCTGACCGGCTGGCCGTTGCGCTGCAATTCCAGGCCCGGGCGGCGACCTTCCTTGACCACGGCCAGGAAGTTGCTGGTGCACTGGCCACACTCGGCATTGCCCAGTTGCGGGCTTTCTTCCAGGGCACAGAACAGCAGGAATGCATCGAGGAAGCGCGCCTCGGTCAGGTCGATGCCCACTGGCAGGAACGGGTTGATGTCCAGGCAGCGCACTTCCACATACTGCACGCCGCGCGAAGTCAGGGCCTGGATCGGCCGCTCGCCGGTATAGGTGACGCGCTTGGGGCGTATGTTCGAGTAGTACTCGTTTTCGATCTGCAGGATGTTGGTATTCAGTTGTACCCACTCACCGTCGACGTGCGTGCCGACCTCGACATAGGGCGGGTAGGGCGTGCCCACCGCCTTGCGCAGGCTGTCGGTGTAGCTGGCCAGGTTGTTGTAGCAAGGCGTGAGACCCGCCTGGGCGTTGCTCTGGTAGCCCAGGTCGCTCATGCGCAGGCTGGTGGCGTAGGGCAGGTACAGGGTTTCGGCGTCCAGCTCTTCGAGCTGGTGCGGGCGGCCACGCATGAAGCCTTTGTCCAGGGCCGGCGAGGCGCCAAACAGGTACATCAACAACCAGCTGTAGCGGCGGAAGTTGCGGATCAGCGCAATGTAGGCCGAAGACTGATAGTCGCGGTCGGGCTCGCTGCTGCCTTCGGCAGCACGCAGCAAAGGCCACAGAGCCTCTGGCAGCGAGAAGTTGTAATGAATGCCGGCGATGCACTGCATGGTGCGGCCATAGCGCAAGGCCAGGCCTTTGCGGTAGACGTGCTTGAGCTTGCCGATGTTCGAGCTGCCGTACTCGGCGATCGGGATGTCCTCTTCGGCCGGCAACGTGCATGGCATCGATGGGCTCCACAGGTACTCGTCGCCCAGCTTGCTGTAGACGAAACAGTGGGTCTGTTCGAGGCTTTCGAGCACTTTAGCCGGGTCGGCCAGCGCGGGGGTGATGAACTCCAGCAGCGACTCGGAATAGTCAGTGGTGATCTGCTCGTTGGTCAGCGCCGACCCCAGTGCATCCGGGTGCGGGGTCTGGGCCAGGCGACCTTCGTCGGTCACGCGCAGGCATTCGCGCTCAATACCGTGCAGGCACTGCTTGAGCAGGGGAAGATTGGCGCCGAGCAGGCTCAGGCGGCGGTTGAGGAGTTCGCTCAAGATGTATTCCTTCACGCGTCAGTCGCCCCAATATGGGGGTAGAGATAACGGTCTACAAGGGTAGGGAGAAAGGAACTGGCGTTGTCGCCTGGTTTACGCGGATCCAGCAGTGCCAGCGCACTGCTGAAAATACCGCAGATACTGCTTGGTGAGCTAGAGAACCGCAAAGGTTCCTTGCGCCTTGGCCACCAGTTTGTCGCCCTGGACTACGTCGGCGTCGACCACCAGGGTACGCCGCCCGGCATGCAGCACGCGGGCGGTGCACAGGACCTCGCCGTCACTGACGGCGCGCATGTAGTTGATCTTGCATTCGATGGTGACGCTTTGCTGGTCAAAGCCATGGTTGGCCGAACAGGCCAGGCCCATGGCGATATCCACCAGGCTGAAAATAGCCCCGCCGTGCAGCTTCTGGCCACGGTTGCGCAACTGCGGCTGCAGCGCCAGGGCGACCTCGGCAACGCCGGGCTCCAGGCGTTGCAGGCGGCAGCCAAGGAGCTGGCTGAAGGCGCTTTCGACATATTCGCGTGGTATGTCCATCACTTCTTCTTCAGCTGCTTGGCGTTGGCGAACAGCGCGGCCATGGCGTTGTTGGCCGGGGCCGCGGTAGCGGTTTCACGTTGGCGCGGCGCCTGTGGCTGGCGGTTGCCTGCCGGGCCACGGTTACCGCCGCGGTTGCCTTCGACCTTTTCGCCCGGGGTGTCGCTCATGCGCATCGACAAGCCCACGCGCTTGCGCGGGATGTCCACTTCCATGACCTTGACCTTGACCACGTCGCCGGCCTTGACCGCCTCGCGCGGGTCCTTGACGAACTTCTCCGACAGCGCCGAGATATGCACCAGGCCATCCTGGTGTACGCCGATATCGACGAAGGCACCGAAGTTGGTGACGTTGGTCACCACGCCTTCGAGGATCATACCCGGCTCCAGGTCCTTGAGGTCTTCGACGCCATCCTGGAAGGTGGCGGTCTTGAATTCCGGGCGGGGGTCGCGGCCGGGTTTGTCCAGCTCCTGCAGGATGTCGGTCACGGTCGGCAGGCCGAAGGTTTCGTCGGTGAAACGCTTGGGGTCCAGGCGCTTGAGGAAGCTGCTGTCGCCGATCAGCGAGCGAATGTCGCGGTCGGTATAGGCGGCGATGCGCTGTACCAGGGGGTAGGCTTCGGGGTGAACCGCCGAGGCGTCCAGCGGGTTGTCGCCGTTCATCACCCGCAGGAAGCCGGCAGCCTGCTCGAAGGTTTTTTCGCCCAGGCGGCTGACCTTTTTCAGCGCCGCGCGGGTGGCGAACGGGCCGTTGGCGTCGCGGTGCGCGACGATGTTCTGTGCCAGCGTGGCGTTAAGCCCGGAGATGCGCGTCAGCAACGCCACCGAGGCGGTATTCACATCCACGCCCACGGCGTTCACGCAGTCCTCGACCACGGCGTCCAGGCCACGGGCCAGTTTCAACTGCGAGACGTCGTGCTGGTACTGGCCAACGCCGATGGATTTCGGGTCGATCTTCACCAGTTCGGCCAACGGGTCCTGCAGGCGGCGGGCAATCGATACGGCGCCACGGATCGATACGTCCAGGTCCGGGAATTCGCGGGCGGCCAGTTCCGAGGCCGAGTACACCGACGCGCCGGCTTCGGAAACCATGACCTTGGTGATTTTCAGGGCTGGATATTTCTTGACCAGTTCGGCGACCAGCTTGTCGCTTTCGCGGCTGGCGGTACCGTTGCCGATGGCAATCAGCTCCACCGAGTGCTTGGCGCACAGCGCGGCCATGATGGCGAGGGTCCGGTCCCAGTCGTTTTTCGGGGCGTGCGGGTAGACCGTGGTGTGGTCCAGCAGCTTGCCGGTGGCGTCGACCACGGCGATCTTGCAGCCAGTGCGCAGGCCAGGGTCGAAGCCCAGGGTGGCGCGCGGGCCGGCCGGGGCCGCCAACAGCAGGTCGTGCAGGTTGTGGGCGAACACGTTGATCGCCTCGCCTTCGGCGTTGTCGCGCAGTTCGCCGAACAGGTCGGTTTCCAGGTGGGTGTAGAGCTTGACCTTCCAGGTCCAGCGCACCACTTCAGCCAGCCATTTGTCGGCCGGGCGGCTGCGGTTCTCGATGCCGACGTGGTTGCTGATCATCAGTTCGCACGGGTGCAGGGTACCCGGCAGTTCTTCGCCGACTTTCAGCGAAGCGCTCAGCACGCCCTCGTTGCGCCCGCGGAAAATTGCCAGGGCGCGGTGCGAAGGGGCGGTGCGCAACAGCTCGTCATGGGCGAAGTAGTCCCGGAACTTGGCGCCTTCCTCGTCCTTGCCGGCCACCACGCGGGCACTGAGCACGGCTTCCTGCTTGAGGAAGCTGCGCAGTTTGTCGAGCAATGCGGCGTCTTCGGCAAAGCGCTCCATGAGGATGTATTTGGCGCCTTCCAGGGCGGCCTTCACGTCGGCCACGCCCTTGTCGGCATCGACGAAGCGTGCCGCTTCGCTTTCCGGGGTCAGTGACGGGTCGTTGAACAGGCCGTCGGCCAGCTCGCCGAGGCCGGCTTCGAGGGCGATCTGGCCCTTGGTGCGGCGCTTTTGCTTGTACGGCAGGTACAGGTCTTCGAGGCGGGTCTTGGTGTCGGCCAGCTTGATTTCGCGGGCCAGTTCCGGGGTCAGCTTGCCTTGTTCCTCGATGCTGGAGAGGATGCTGGCGCGGCGTTCGTCGAGTTCGCGCAGGTAGCGCAGGCGCTCTTCCAGATGGCGCAGCTGGGTGTCGTCCAGGCTACCGGTCACTTCCTTGCGGTAACGGGCGATGAAAGGCACGGTCGAGCCTTCGTCCAACAGGCCCACGGCCGCCTCGACCTGCTGGGGGCGTACGCCCAGTTCCTCGGCGATACGGCTGTTGATGCTGTCCATGTAAACCACCTGACATTTGTGAATACGGGGGTCGCCTATGGGCTTTCGCCCGGCGGCGCAGGATGAAAGCGGCGCATTATACCCATCGCAAACCGCTTGCGGTGATGGCGCCCGGCCAGTCGGAACTGGCGCCCGGGGAAAAATCTGCTAACAATGCTCACGGCACGCGTTGCAATGGCTACGCCATAATGCGCGGCGATCTCAGAGGAGTTATTCATGACCGGCACGCCGAACACCGCAGAAGGTGAAAAGATTCTCATCGTCGACGACGATCCAGGGCTGAGCAGCCTGCTGGAACGTTTCTTCACCAGCAAAGGCTACCGAGCCCGCGCGGTGCCCAACACCGAACAGATGGACCGCCTGCTGTCCCGCGAGGTGTTCAACCTGGTGGTGCTGGACCTGATGCTGCCGGGCGAAGACGGCCTGTCGGCGTGCAAGCGCCTGCGCCAGCACAACAACCAGATCCCGATCATCATGCTCACTGCCAAGGGTGACGAGCTCAGCCGCATCAAGGGCCTGGAGCTGGGTGCCGATGACTACCTGGGCAAGCCGTTCAACCCGGACGAGCTGATGGCCCGGGTCAAGGCCGTGCTGCGCCGCCAGGCACCCACCGTGCCAGGGGCACCGGGTAGCGAAGACGAGTCGGTCACCTTCGGCGACTACGAGTTGTCGCTGGCCACCCGCGAACTCAAGCGTGGCGACGAAGTGCACATGCTCACCACCGGTGAGTTCGCCGTGCTCAAGGCGCTGGTCATGCATGCCCGCGAGCCGCTGACCCGCGACAAGCTGATGAACCTGGCCCGTGGCCGTGAATGGGATGCCCTGGAGCGCTCCATCGACGTTCAGATTTCGCGCCTGCGGCGCATGATCGAGCCCGACCCGTCCAAGCCCCGCTACATCCAGACCGTGTGGGGCGTGGGCTACGTGTTCGTGCCGGACGGAAACGCCGGAAAGTGATGCCTGACCGTCGATGAAAACACCGCTCTGGTTTCCGCAAAGCTTCTTCGCCCGCACCCTGTGGCTGGTGTTGATCGTTGTCCTGTTCTCCAAGGCCCTGACCCTGGTCTACCTGCTGATGAACGAGGACGTACTGGTCGACCGGCAGTACAGCCACGGTGTGGCGCTGACTTTGCGCGCGTATTGGGCTGCCGACGAAGAAAACCGCGACAAGATCGCCGAGGCGGCAGGCCTCATTCGTGTGACCGGCTCGGGCGTGCCCGAAGGCGAGCAGCATTGGCCCTACAGCGAAATCTACCAACGCCAGATGCAGGCCGAGCTGGGCGAGGACACCGAAGTACGCCTGCGCATCCATGCGCCGCCGGCGCTGTGGGTAAATGCGCCGAGCCTGGGCCCGGGCTGGTTGAAGGTGCCGTTGTACCCGCACCCGCTACGCGGGCAGAAAATCTGGAACGTGCTGGGCTGGTTCCTGGCCATTGGCCTGTTGTCCACCGCTTCGGCGTGGATCTTCGTGCGGCAGCTGAACCAGCCGCTCAAGCGTCTGGTGTTCGCCGCCCGCCAGTTGGGCCAGGGGCGCAGCGTGCGGTTGCCGATCAGCGACACCCCCAGCGAGATGACCGAGGTGTACAGGGCCTTCAACCAGATGGCCGAAGACGTCGAGCAGGCTGGGCGTGAACGCGAGCTGATGCTGGCCGGGGTTTCGCATGACTTGCGTACACCGCTCACGCGCCTGCGTTTGTCGTTGTCGTTGCTCAACAGCGACAACGACCTGAGCGACGATATGGTCCGTGATATCGAAGACATGGACGCGATTCTCGACCAGTTCCTGGCGTTTATCCGTGATGGCCGGGACGAGCCGGTCGAAGAGGTCGACCTGGCGGACCTGGTGCGTGAGGTGGTCGCCCCCTACAACCAGCCGGAAGAACGTGTGCGCCTGTGCCTGGAGCCGATCCCGCCGTTCCCGCTGCGCCGCGTGTCGCTCAAGCGCATGTTGGGCAACCTGATCGGCAACGCCTTGCACCACGCAGGCAAAGGGGTCGAGGTGGCAGCCTATGTCTCGGGTGACGAAAGTGCGCCGTACGTGGTGCTGAGCGTGCTGGACCGCGGTACCGGTATTGACGAGTCGGAGCTGGAAACCATCTTCAACCCGTTCATCCGGGGTGACCGGGCGCGGGGTGGCAAGGGGACCGGGTTGGGGTTGGCCATCGTCAAGCGTATTGCGGCGCAGCATGGCGGCAATGTCGAGCTACGCAACCGGTCCGGGGGCGGTATCGAGGCGCGGGTGCGGTTGCCGTTGGGGCTGTTGTTGCCGCGTAACGCCGTTTGAGTTTGGTTGGCTGTGCCGGCCCTGTCGCCGGCAAGCCAGCCCCTACAGGTCATGCACAAGGTCTGAAAACTGTGCAGTACCTGTGGGCTTGTCGGCGCTAGGGCCGGGTGAATCAGCCTTTCCCTTTGGTCCGGGTCTGATTCGGCCCGCCATTCTTCTCCAGGTGCTCGATGATCATCCCGGCCACGTTCTTGCCAGTGGTCACTTCAATGCCTTCCAGGCCTGGCGATGAGTTCACCTCCATCACCAACGGCCCATGGTTGGAGCGCAGGATATCCACGCCCGCGACACTCAAACCCATCACCTTGGCTGCGCGAATCGCGGTGATGCGCTCTTCGGGGGTGATCTTGATCAGGCTGGCGACCCCGCCACGGTGCAGATTGGAGCGAAACTCACCGGGCTTGGCCTGGCGCTTCATCGAGGCAATCACCTTGTCCCCCACCACGAAGCAGCGGATGTCCGCACCGCCGGCCTCCTTGATGTACTCCTGCACCATGATGTTCTGCTTCAGGCCCATGAACGCCTCGATCACCGACTCGGCTGCCTGCGGGGTTTCGCACAGCACCACGCCGATACCCTGCGTGCCTTCCAGCACCTTGATCACCAGGGGGGCACCGTTGACCATGCGGATCAGGTCGGGAATATCGTCGGGCGAGTGGGCGAAACCGGTGATCGGCAGGCCAATACCGCGCCGTGACAACAGCTGCAGCGAGCGCAACTTGTCGCGCGAGCGGGCGATAGCCACCGACTCGTTGAGCGGGTACACGCCCATCATTTCGAACTGGCGCAGCACCGCACAGCCGTAGAAGGTTACCGAGGCGCCAATACGCGGGATCACGGCATCGAAACCTTCCAGCGGCTTGCCGCGGTAGTGGATCTGCGGCTTGTGGCTGGCAATGTTCATGTAGGCCCGCAAGGTATCGATCACCACCATTTCGTGGCCACGCTGAGTACCGGCTTCGACCAGGCGGCGGGTGGAATACAGACGCGGATTGCGCGACAGCACAGCGATCTTCATGCAGCACCTGTGACAGGGGAAAGGGTGGCCGGGAAGGCCGGTTTGTCTTGCACGTACTTTACGCCTGGGTTGACCACCAGCTGGCCCTGCACCAGGGCCTTCGAGCCGAGCAGCAGGCGGTAGCGCATGCTCTTGCGGCAGGCCAGGGTGAATTCGACCTCCCACACACGGTCACCCAACGCCAGTGGCGTGCGAATGACATAACGGGTCTGGGCATGCCCGTTAGAGCTGCGGATGATCTTTCTGTTCACCAAAGGTGCTTCGCAGCGGCGATGGCGCAACTGCACTACCGTGCCCAGGTGGGCGGTGAAGCGCACCCAGGGTTGGCCATTACGCTCGAAGGGTTCGATATCGGTGGCGTGCAGGCTGGAGGTACTGGCGCCGGTGTCGATCTTGGCGCGCAGCCCGGCCACACCGAGGTCGGGCAAGGCGACCCACTCACGCAGGCCGATCACAGTCAAATGGTCAAATGTCTTCACTAAGCACACCCTGCGAATGAGGTGGTGAACTGTAAGCACGGCGGGGACTTTTTGCATCCGTAAGTGAAGGTAGTACAGTTCGATGAAAGACAGAATCCGAGGTAACGCAATGGCACAAAAAGCCGAAGACGACGATAAGGTGCGCCTGGACAAATGGCTGTGGGCGGCTCGTTTCTACAAGACGCGGGCGTTGGCCAAGGCCGCGATCGAGAGCGGCAAGGTGCATTGCCGGGGCGAGCGTTGCAAGCCGGGCAAGGAGCCGCGCGTGGGCGACGAATTCGTGCTGCGTACCGGCTTCGATGAGCGCACCGTGGTGGTGAAGGCGTTGTCGGTGGTGCGGCGTGGGGCGCCCGAGGCGCAGACGCTGTACGAAGAAACCGAAGAGAGTGTGCGGCGCAGGGAGCAGGCAGCCGAAATGCGCAAGGCAGGGGCGACGGGGGTAACTACCGATGGCCGGCCGAACAAGAAGCAGCGGCGGCAGATTCACCAGCTGCATGGGAACTTCGAATAGCCGAGGCCGCTTCTACAAGGGTGCAGGCAGTGCTGTAGGAGCGGCCTCGTGTCGCGATGGGCTGCGCAGCAGCCCCCAGGGGTCTAGCGGACTACCGCCAACCGCCCGACCAACGGCAATTTCGCAGCAATCGAGAACAACGGCGCCGTCCAGCGCATCAGTGCCGCGCTACCCTTGGCCGCTAACGGCGTGTAATAGCTCCAGCCCAACGCCAGCACTGCCATCAGCAACCCGCCGATGTAGTCATCTTGCCCCCAGTGCGCGCCGGCCACCAGGCGCGGCAGCATGAACAGCACCGCCAGCGCCCAGATCACCACGAACTGCATCAGGCGGCGGCTGAACACGCTCATGAACAATGCCCAGATCAACAACACCGAGGCGTGGTCGCCGGGGAAACTCTTGCTGGAGCGGTCCTTCAGCTCCCACTTGGCTTCCAGGTGGGGGTAGTAGTCGCTCAGGTGCACCACGTCGTCGAACATCATCGAGGGGCTCTTGTGTTGCCAGCCCGCGGCATCCACCCACTTGGAAAACAGCGCGCGAATCACCACTAAGAGAAGCAGCGTGACCAGAAAGCCGAAAAACGCCTGTCGAACCTGCGCTGCCTTGAATACCCAATCACCGCGGATCAGCAGTGCCAGCAGGATCAGGCCGACCACGATGTCGAACGGGCGCATGCTGCCCACGGTCCAGATATAGCGCCAGGTGGTGTTGTCAGCCAACGGTGCATTGAGGCTGTGGAACAGCCACTCGTCGAAAGTCAGGCACAGGATCTGGCCAAAAGGCCATAACCAGAAACACAGTAGAGCGATCGGCAGCAGCGTGCAGGCTGCCAGCGGTCCCCAGGACCACCTTGCTTGGAACAGTGGTCGATTATCCATAAGATACCTCTATCTCCTATAAGGGAAACGAGCGCCTGAAGGCGCTCTGCGATGGGATTACTGATTCCCTTTCATTATTTTGTCATCATTTTCAGATAGCCAGACAACCATGAGCGACTTGCCAGAAAAAGATTTCACCCAACGTTTCATCTTCGACGAGCGCGATGTGCGCGGCGAGTGGGTGTCTCTCGATGACAGCTACGCTGCAGTGCTGGCGCGTCATGAATACCCACAGCCGGTGCAAACCCTGCTTGGCGAGCTGATGGCCGCCACCGCTTTGCTGGTCGGTGCCTTGAAGTTCGACGGCCTGCTCATACTCCAGGCGCGCTCCGCCGGGCCGATCCCGCTGCTGATGGTCGAGTGCTCCGGTGACCGTGATATCCGCGGCATGGCCCGATACGAGGCGGATCAGATCCCGGCCGACGCCAGCCTGGCGCAGCTGATGCCCGACGGCCACCTGACCCTGACCATCGACCCGGTCAAGGGCCAGCGTTATCAGGGGACCGTCGACCTCGATGGTGCCAACCTCTCGGAGTGCTTCACCAACTACTTCGTTCAGTCCCAGCAGTTGAACACGCGGTTCTGGCTGAATGCCGAAGCTGGCAAGGCGCGCGGCCTGCTGCTTCAGCAACTGCCACGCGATCGCCAGCCGGACGATGAAGAGCGCGAAGACAGCTGGCAGCACGTGGTTGCCCTGGCCCAGACCCTCAAGCCGCAAGAGTGGGCAGAAGCCAATGAAACCCTGCTGCACCGCCTGTACCACGAAGATGCCGTGCGCCTGTTCGATGAACAGCCGCTGCGCTTCAAATGCAGCTGCTCACGCGAGCGTTCCGGCAATGCCCTGGTCAGCCTGGGTGAGCATGACGCCAAGGCACTGGTGCAAGAGTGCGGTGGGCAGGTAGAGATCGATTGCCAGTTCTGCAACCAGCGCTATTTCTTCGACGCCAGCGATGTGGCGCAACTGTTTGCCGGCGGCGGCACGGACGTAGCCTCAGAAACTCGCCACTGAAACGTTTAAGCTCAGGAAAATCTCCTGTCGAATTGCGCAAAAACGCAGTTCTGACAGGAGGGGCCTACTTTTTTTGGGCTTTTCTGGCATAATCCGGCCACTTTTTTCGCTGTAGTAGTTTTTTCGGAACAACTACAAAACGTTTGGAGCACTCGGCCTCGGGCCGGATGGGGTATCTCATGACGCAAGCCAATAACACCGTGTACACCGACCTGAGCGTCGATGAGCTGGTAAAAGAAGCGCTGCAACGCGGTGAAGGTGTACTAGCCGATACCGGCGCGCTGGTCGTGGAGACCGGTCACCGTACTGGCCGTTCGCCGGCTGACCGTTTCATCGTCGAAGAGCCTTCCACCCAGGACGCCATCGCCTGGGGCCCGATCAACCGCAAGTTCCCGGCCGACAAGTTCGATGCCCTGTGGGACCGCGTCGAGGCGTTCAACAACGCCCAGGATCACTTCGTTTCCTACGTTCACGTAGGGGCTGCCGCCGAGCACTACCTGCCGGTGAAAATGACCACCCAGACTGCCTGGCAGAACCTGTTCGGCCGTTGCCTGTTCATCAACCCTGAGCAGTACAACCCGGCGGGTCGCGACGAGTGGCAGGTGCTCAACGTGGCCAACTTCGAGTGCGTACCTGAGCGTGATGGCACCAACTCCGACGGTTGCGTGATCATCAACTTCGCGCAGAAGAAAGTGCTGATCGCCGGCATGCGCTACGCCGGTGAAATGAAGAAAGCCATGTTCTCGGTGCAGAACTTCCTGCTGCCGGCTGCCGACGTGCTGCCAATGCACTGCGCCGCCAACATCGGCGAAGCAGGCGATGTAACCCTGTTCTTCGGCCTGTCCGGCACCGGCAAAACCACCCTGTCGGCCGACGAAAGCCGTTACCTGATCGGTGACGACGAGCACGGTTGGGGCGAAGGCGTTGTCTTCAACATCGAAGGCGGCTGCTATGCCAAGTGCATCGACCTGTCCGAGAAGAACGAGCCGGTCATCTGGAAAGCCATCAAGCACGGCGCTGTGCTGGAAAACGTCGTTCTCGACGCCAACAAGCACGCTGACTACACCGATGTCAGCTTGACCCAGAACAGCCGCGCGGCCTACCCGCTGGAGCACGTTGCCAAGCGTTCGGAAAAGAACCTGGGCGGTGAGCCAAACGCAGTGATCTTCCTGACCTGCGACCTGACCGGTGTTCTGCCTCCGGTGTCGATCCTGAACAACGAACAGGCTGCCTACCACTTCCTGTCCGGTTACACCGCGCTGGTCGGTTCCACCGAAATGGGCTCGGGCGGCGGCATCAAGTCGACCTTCTCGACCTGCTTCGGTGCACCGTTCTTCCCACGCCCGGCTGGCGAGTACGCCGAGCTGCTGATCAAGCGTATCAACGGCTTCAACTCCAAGGTCTACCTGGTCAACACCGGCTGGACCGGTGGTGGCTACGGCGTTGGCAAGCGCTTCAGCATTCCGACCACCCGCGCGGTGATCGCTGCCATCCAGAGCGGCGCGCTGGTCGGTGCCGAAACCGAGCACCTGGACATCATCAACCTGGACGTACCGAAGGCCGTCCCAGGCGTTGATACCGAACTGCTCAACCCGCGTACCAACTGGGCTGACAAAGCTGCCTACGACGAGGCCGCCAAAGGCCTGGCCAAGCTGTTCATCGAGAACTTCAAGAAGTTTGAAGTTTCCGACGCCATCAAGGCCGCTGGTCCGCAGCTGTAAGCTGCAACCAGCCGCAATGAGAAAGCCGCCAGCATTGGCGGCTTTTTGTTATCCGGCTGATGCAATGCCTTGTAGGAGCGGCCTTGTGTCGCGATGGGCCGCATAGCGGCCCCGGGGTTTTAGCGTCACTGCATAAATTGTCGGGGCCGCTTTGCGGCCCATCGCGACACAAGGCCGCTCCTACAGGGTGAGGTGCAGGCAGCGGGAACCTGGTTTTTCTGTTTCACTGTCAGCATCCATTGCGAAGACAAGAGTCAGCCAGATGACCGAATCCCCTCAGCGCACTGCCTTCTCCCACTTTCACCCGATTCTCACCCGCCCGCAGGACAACGACCTCAATGGCCATATCGCCGGGGCCACGGTGCACGGCTTCTTCGAAACGGCGATCCAGGCGTTTCTCGTCGAGCAGGCCGAGCTGGACCTGCGTGACGGCGAGCTGGCGGCTTTCGTGGTCAGTTCGGCAGCAGATTTCTATGCATTGCCGGGCTTCCCGGACGTGCTGGAAGTTGGGCTGGGCGTAACGCGCCTGGCGGGCAGTACGGTGGAGTACCGCCTGGCGTTGTATCGCCCAGGTGAGCCCGAGGCCTGCGCGGCCGGCACGGTGGTGCAAGTCTTCATCGAGCGTGTCAATGGCCGGCCTGTGGCGTTACCAGAGGCGCTGCAGGTGATTCTTTCCGGCTTGGTGCTGGAACAACACGTATAAAAAAACCCGCCGGGAGGGGCTAATGCCAGTCAATTAAGTAATTTGGGGCCGCTTTGCGACCCTTCGCGGGCACGCCCGCTCCCACAGGGATCGCGCATTTCTTGAGTTCAGCGCCTGAACTGCGCCCCTGACGTTGGACAAAAATCCAACCTCAGGGGCGTTTCATATGAGCAAGTACACCAGACAGTTTAA